>JANMEO010000228.1:0-2437 GCA_031376995.1 Burkholderiales bacterium | reverse complement strand
TCAAGACGGTGGGGCGCTGGTTGCCGGGGGCGCTCGGGTCGGCAGTGATTTGCGCGTGGCTTGGCGAGGCCAACCCCAACCCCATCAAGGCTGCAACCCACCAGCTCAGCGTCAAGGGGGGCAGGGCGGCACAGGGGCGGGCGCTGGGCGTGGTGGCGCCCGATTGAGCGCCGCCGTGCTTGCTTGACGCTGTCTCGGCCACGGCCATCAGTTGGCCTCGGGCCTTGTTGAAGATGATTCGGTGGAACTGCTTGTTCATACTGCGGCGTCTCAGACGGCTTTTTGTTTGTTCAGGGCGACGTTTCAGTAGGACCAGTTGAGCTGATAGACCCTGTTAAAAGATGGACCCGGGAAGCTCTCGGTGACGATCAACCTCCGCGTTGGGCAGGCGATTGAAACTCTCCAGATCTTGTTTGATATCGCGGAAATTGAGTGCTTGGTCAGATGCCAGCGTGAGCGCGCTGCGCGGGTGAGCTCGCGAGTTGCTGTTGGGGGGGCAGACGAAGGCTGAATACCGTGCCTGGCATCAGGGTCATCACCAACACCCCAGAGTGAAAATCCTGTGGCGCTGCAACCACCCGGGGGTCACCAGGCCGCGCTCGCTCGCGTTCTTGCTGTTGTAGAGACTGGCGCTGATCCACCTGGGAGGAGGTGGGCATCTGAGCTGAGCACACGTTTGCGCACAGCGCCGCTGCGCAAAGCAACCTGGGGTCATTAAAAAACTGCTTGTACAACATGACCCCTTGGAATTCGTCTTGCTTTTGATCCACGAAACAGGATTTGAAACCCTTGAAATAGCAAAAAAACCATTTTTTGCTTGGGCATTCATTCAATACGTCAAGTTTAGCAAAATTGCCCCATAGATGAATATGTCAAAAAAGGTAACTGCTCAGGTCACCCCACCCCCTCTGTCAGCCCTGGAAGGACCAGCAGATCAAGTGAAGCGAGGCTGAGGAGTTTTGCCCTGGAAGACCAAGGCAAGACAATGGAAGATGTTGGCGCCTTGCTTGTGCATGGTGGCGGCATAGGAGCGGATGGTGCAGAAGGCCTCGGCGCCTCGGGCGGATCGGAAGCAGCCAGAGACTTTTTGCTTGACCTTTGGCATACGCACTGCCTGTTCAGCGATGTTGTTGCTGAAGGGAACACCGGCATCGGTCATGAAGCGCCAGACATCGGCAGCTTGTGTGCGCAGCCGCGTTAGCAGGTTGGTGGCCTTGCTCTGTTTGGTGCGTCCGCGTCGGCCTGAAGACGGTTGCATCGGGTTTAGTGCCTTGCCTTCTAAAAGAATTGCCCGGTAGGCCCACAGGTAGTGAGCTTGGCGTTTGCGCTCCAGCGGCTGAGCGGCCAGCGCCACCTCACGGTTGGCCGCTACCAGCAGTTCGATCATCTTTCTTGCCCAGCCCTGCTTGAGCTGTTCATCGACGTAGACCAGTTCGCGCAGGTGGTGCGCATTGCACAGGCCGTGCCTGCACGCCAGTGCCCGATACGGTGCCCAGCCGTCGTGGATGAGAGTGCCCATGAATAGGGGCAGCAGCCCCAGGGCATCAAAGGCCTCTTTGCCTCGCTTAGCGTGCAGGCCCAGCCAGGTCAAGCTGGCGCTGGCCAACAAGTGCATCCAGTGCAAGGTCTTGTTGACGCGCAGGCCGGTTTCGTCGGCATGCGCAATGGGTGCCTTAATCAAAGCTTGGCCGATGGCCTGTACTGTGGGTTGTAGCCGCTCGGCAGCTTGCTGCACAGCCGACAGCACAGTCGCATCGGACATCGGCAGATCAAAGAAGTCGCCCATCAGCCCAGCCGTGCGCCAGGCCGGCAGCATGTGGTGCTGACTCATGTGCACCATCGCCGCAAGCGCCTGTGGCCCGTACTGCACCGGTGCCGACACGCCCTCTGGGAACTCGCCGCGGTGAACCTTGCCACACGCGCACTGAGCCTGAAGCACTTGATGCTCGGTCACCTCAAAGCGCAGCGGCGGCAGGTCGAACACCTGGCGGCTATCGATCACCACCTGTTCGCTCAAAGCGCTACCGCACGCCTCGCACTTCGCCGGTGGCTCATGCCGCACCGTCTTGTCGGGCTGTGCCACTTTCCTCAGCGTGCTTCCCGGGTGCCCCTTTTGACCGCCTGAGGGCCGCTGCCCAGCCTCGCGCAATGACTTCGGCGCCGGTTTGTTCAACCCATCCGATGACGGTGGCTTGCTCGAGTTCCGGCTGTTTTTCGCCAACCGGCCTTGCAGCTCTTCAACTTGAGCCTGCAGATTCAATATCAGCGTCTTCATCCCTGCCATCTGCGACCACAACTCCACAATCAAGTTGTCCTTGTCGCTCTCGCTCAACTGGGAAAGATCAGGTAGTTCGTTCACGGGCGCGTTTATCTCACGCCTTCACCTCCAAGCCAACCGCTGCGTGGCATCTGGGCAACTGACCTGAGCAGTTACCAA
>JANMEO010000222.1:0-5329 GCA_031376995.1 Burkholderiales bacterium | reverse complement strand
CCGATCACGGCGCTAAGGTCAACTCGCACGTTGCTTGTTGACCTTGCTCCCGCCATCTCTGTGCAAGATGCTATTGATGATCTTCCCCAACTAAAGCAGGGAGAGGACGGCAGCCACCTTGCATATCGATCGGAGCCACAGACCCCATATCAGTCGTTAATGAGGGGGGCTCAGGCTGCCCCGGAGTACCTCAAGGCTCTTTTAAGTACAACTCATAGTTCAGGTGAAAAGCATGGTTCCTGTAGGGAGTAAGGCGCTATTCGATGAAGCGCTGTCCTGCCTGATGGCGCACAAGAAGGCTGTTGGCTCACGCTTCCGGGGCCGCCCTGTCCAGATTTTTCTGGGGATGAAGTTCTTCCAGAACAACATTCCAAGCATGTACTCAGGTTCGTTCATCACGACTGAGGTGCTTCAGGCGCTTCTTGACGACTTGTTCGCAAAGGCCTCGCGGCCTGCTAACACCAGCGTGCTCTCAATTTTTGAGGGTAACTTTTTGGCACGCACAGGCCTCATCGGGCCAGGAAACAGCTCAGCTCAAAACACATGGCGAAACAACCTGAACTTGCAAAAGGGCGTTGGTTGCTACGCCCCAGCGGCTGACCTTGCGAGCCTCACGTTCCTTAACCAGAGTAGAGCTGACTGCAAGTACCTTCAGCCAGTAACGCCAGGCAGCCTTTCCGATGCCAAGTGCTCCCTTTGCACATCGGGTGCGGCCTATCGAAGTGAAAGCCAGCGGAAATGGCTGCGGATTGATCCCAGTGGCAATGGCTACGCAGCCACTGATCTGCAATTGATCGCCAATTTCTCACCGTATTTGGCGCCCGGAGGCGTGCGAATTCCTGTTCTCCCACTGATCGTTGCCCTCTACCATGACGCTGATCCTGGTCTTGTGATTGGCAACCGACCTACGGTATCTCTGGCCGAATTCGCGGCTGACTTCAACCTGTCGGCACAAGAGGTAAGCGCGTACTTCGACGCTTCAACTGGGAACCAGTTCAATGCGAGGCTGATCAATTCAGCGGCATGGGCCTCATCCAACGGAGCCACCTTGGCTGGTGCGGTGGCGACGAATGCCGCGCCTCCTCCTGCCTTGACAGGCAACGCAAGTGGTGTGAAGGCACCGCCTACACCCAAGCCTGTGCCAGCACCCAACTTGCATGGGACACCGACCCCACCCCCAAATACGAATAACGGATGGGATGCAGAGCAGTACGTGGCAGCCGCTTTGACTGCAGCTGGTTGGACGACATACGCTGTTGCAAGGCAGCAGCTGGGCTATGACATCTTCGCGGAACGCGGAACTCAAAAGCGATACGTTGAAGTCAAGAGTTCTCTTGGGCCTTGCTCTCCCTCGCTGACTGCGCGCGAATGGCAGCAGGCAAAGCACCACGTAACAACATACGTTTTAGCAATCGTTGAAAACTTCAACCCCACAGGGGAGAACGTCGTCTATTGGGTTCGAGATCCAGCTAACCAATGTTCAGCAACGCCACAGACAACGATCTCTCACAGCATTGCGCGCTCTTCATGGACATCTGCGGCGATACCAATCGCAAACATTTGAACCTCACGCAAACCATCTGGCTCACGTAGGACTGGCGCTGGAGAGCGCCCGCACGATGCCAGTGCTCGCCCAGTACACGAGGGACCATCTCTCGGTAGCTGTCTGGTTAGACCTAAAATCCGTAGTCAATCGTTAAGGGCGCATGGTCGCTGAACCGTTGCTCTTTGTAGATGGTGGCTGATTGAGCTGAGGCAGCGATGCTCGGCGTAGCAATTTGATAATCCAGCCGCCAACCAACGTTCTTCGCATAGGCTTGTCCTCGGTTGCTCCACCACGTGTAACAGGCGTCTGTCGTGTCAGGGTGCAGCATCCTGTACACATCGACCAGGCGAGTGTCCCCTGCCGGATCCAGCAGCCGGGTCATCCAGGCACGCTCTTCCGGCAAGAAGCCGGAGTTCTTGAGGTTGCCCTTCCAGTTCTTCAGGTCAGCCTCTGTGTGGGCGATGTTCACGTCGCCGACCAAGATGAATTCGCGCTCGCTGCGCAGGCTGGCCAGATGTGGCCCGATCACGTCCAGGAACCGAAACTTTGCTTGCTGCCGCTCCTCACCACTTGATCCGCTGGGGAAGTAGCAACTGATGAAGGACAACTTGCGGCCGGGCTTGTCAAACCGCTTTTCGATCCAGCGACCTTCAGCATCAAACTCAGGGATACCCAAGCCGACAACAAGGTCGCTGGGCTCTTGGCGCGTGTACAAGCCTACGCCGGAGTAGCCCTTCTTCGCTGCGTAGTGAAAGTGCCCTGCAAGTTCATCCGTCCTGCAGAAAGTACCCTCAACGACGTCAGCTTGTGCCTTGACCTCTTGGACGCCAATGACATCGGCTTTCAACGTAGGGAGCCAATCGAAAAAGCCCTTTGAATGAGCGGATCGAATTCCGTTCAAGTTCGCCGTCGTCACTCTCAACATGCTCTCCACCTCACGGTTCATAGACGTAAAGGCTGATTGTCCACTGAGCTATCGGGCACGGATGGCCAAGCCTACGTTCGGCGCTTTGGTTGACGCTCAACTTGGGCATCAACACCAACCAATCGAACAGAGATGGTGCTTCGCAGAAGGCGAAGAGCATGGCGTCTGCAACGTATTGCGCGAAAGCTTCCGCCGCGTATAAAAAACTCGCCTGTCAGTGCCTACACGTAACTCCATCAACCAACCGGAGTTACGCATGAGCTTGAAGAAGCGTGCTCGACGCACCACCGACGTGCCGACTCGGTTTGCCGGTCCAAGCTGTGCCCCGCAGCCTGACGGCCGGAGGAGAAGCGCCGGTATGAGTAAACGGGTGTGTTTGGCGGGTACTTTTGCTCCATGCCCCATTATGTAGGTTTATTGTGCGAGTGACTACCAGATCGCCACCCCAGCCCTGGCCGCCATGGCGCGCACCACCTCCATCTACAAAGATCAACGCTTCAGTGACCATGCACCATTAATCGTTGACTATGAAGTCAGGCTTTAACTTGCCATGCAGTTGCTAAGGCGTTGTCGGACTTTTTGTCAATAGAATCTTGCCCAAACATCCTCTCTCGCTCAAAGAAAACCCGCCATTTGAACGTTTGCACTTCAACATATACCCCTCGGAACTGAAGATGCGGTGTTCATGGGTCGTTTGGGCTGTGAGGGTGCGAGGCGCAAAGCGCAGCAATACCTTTTGGTATTGCGAGCATTTGCAACGCTGCAGACTCATTGTCCAAACGGCCCAGGGACACCGCATCTTCAGTTCCGAGGGGTATATCCCCTACCTTTTAAGCTGATCGAGACCAGCCACGATTTTTTGGGATGACATTTTCAAGAGAGGAAACGCCGTATGACAAGAGTCTCTGATCACCCAAGCAGCAACCTACGCACAAGGCCCAATGGTCTTAGGGCTGCGCCCCCCTCAAACCCTGCAAGCGCTGGTGCTGGGCCAAACCAGACGGCAGAGCAGCCAGCTGACACGCCAACGCACCCTAGCAGCGCCCACCGCCAACCTGTTGGCCGCGCATCCAGGATGCAAACTCACCTCAGAGCCCAGGCAGCGGTGCTGCAGCTATGCGCCGCAGATCAAGATTTAGCAGTCCACAGCCGTGCAGACTACCTGGCCAGCTGGCAAGCGTGGGCGCAAGAGCCCGGAGCCGAAAACGAGCGACGCAACGTGGCAGTCCAGCGAATGATTAGATGGATGGATGACAACATCCCCGAAATGGCACTCAGGCTCAATAACCTGCACCTAACGAGCCTACCAACACTTTGGCCTGCGGGGCTGCAGAGTCTCAATGTGTCATTCAATGAGCTGACCACTCTGCCAGAAAGTCTGCCTGCCGAGTTTCGAAGGATCGATGCCTTTCACACCCGCTTAACCAGCCTTCTGCAGAACCTGCCCGCTGGGCTTCGAAGCCTCAATGTTGAAGGCAACCGGCTGACGAGCCTACCGACGCGCCTGCCAGCTCAGCTTCGAGTACTCAACGCCTCATTCAACCAATTGCCCAGCCTGCCAGAAGGCTTGCCAGACAGGCTGGTGAATCTGAGCGTTTCATACAATCAGCTGACCAGCCTGCCCAATGATTTGCCGGCTTCGCTTGAATGGCTCAACATCCAGCACAACAACTTGGACAGTTTATTCAATCTCCGCCTTTATCAAGGGCCCCACACTCCTTTGGCGGGGGCTGGCGGTGGACTCTCTGAGGTTGCGCGCCCGCTGCCTGATGCGGTGGTTGATTGGTATGAGACCCATGACAAAGAAGCGGCACATCAAATATGGGCGCACCTTCTCGAGGGTTTAGAACCCGACAAATTGGCAGAACTGGGTGTGCCTCAGTTTTCAACTTTTCTTGATCGCTTGCAAAACACCATCTACAACAAAGCAAACGCCCAAGACCCTGTTGCGAGACAGCAGTTCAGACAATCCACGACGCAATGGCTCTCTCACTTGGCCGCTCATCCTGGTTTAAGAGAACAGACTTTCTTAATCAGCCAAGAAGCTTTGACAACATGCGAAGACCGTGTGTCGTTGTTTTTAAATTCGATGAAAAAAGCGCGGGTGGCGGCTGATGTGGAAATTGGGCTTTATGACACCAAACTTCCAGAGTTAATTGAAATGGCCAGGGGCATGTTCCGGATTGACCAGCTGGAGATGATTGCGCGCAACAAAGTAGCGACACTTCCTGCAGCTGACGTCATTGAAGTTTATTTGGCATACCAAGTCAAATTACGCCAACGCTTGGCTCTCCCCTTAGACACCCCCGACATGCGCTATGTCGCCTCCTCATCTGTAACCCCTGATGATCTAGACCAGGCTGAAATACAGGTCAAAAAGGCTGAAAGAGACGAATTTGTTCATTATCTCTCTACAGACTGGCAGCCCTGGCAAGCTGTTTTAGAGCGGCTCGATCCGGCAGCTTATCGGCAAGCCAAAGATCACCTAATCAATGTGCTGAGCGAAGAGTTTGCAAGCCAACTGACATCTCGTCTACAACCTTTTTTCCTAGAAAATGATCCTGATGCGCAACGCATCCAAGGCGCTCAACTAAAGACAGAGATCACCCTTGAAATCAACGGCCAGCTGACCAGAAAGTTTTTGGCTAAAAAGGGTTTAACTCATTTGCTGACAGAAGGCAGCCATTGAGTACACCTTTCTTTTGACGCTGCCCTCCCTTCCACCAACCGGCTTAGGATCTGGCCCGGAATAACTTGGCTGTTTATCGCGCTGCCATGGGGGTCCAGTGCAAGGCGCGAGCCGCGGCCAAGGCTGGTGGCCTTGGCAAGGGTCGCAACGCAGCAATGGGCCGCCAGGG
>JANMEO010000138.1:0-6914 GCA_031376995.1 Burkholderiales bacterium | reverse complement strand
TATGTTTACCTTTTGGCCCGCACCGCCTTGTCTGAGCGGGCCCTTCATTTGATGGAGGCCGCGCGTCTGATGGGGGCCAGTCTGCCACGTCGGATTGCGCGAGTTGCTTTGCCTTTGTCGCGCCCGGCCATCGCTGCCGGGACTGCCCTGGCATTGATGGAAACCTTGTCCGATTACGGGGTGACGAGCTACCTCGGTGTAGCAACTTTTGCCACGGGCATCTTCAAAGCTTGGCTGGTGATGTACAACCGCGAAGCCGCTGCCCAATTGGCCACTGGCTTGTTGTTGCTGGTCATGCTGATGCTGTGGCTAGAGCAACGCGCTCAGTCCCAAATGCGGTTTGCCACCACACGCAGTCATGCGGCGAGTGCCGAAAGTGGCTCCTTGAGACTCCATGGCGCCTGGGCTGGGCTGGCCTTTATGTTGTGCGCGCTGCCTGTGTGGCTAGGGTTTGTGATGCCTGTGCTGATCATGCTCAGGGCCTTGAACTTGGGTGAACAAGACACACTACTTTGGCAGCGTTTTATAGGCTGGGCCTGGAACAGCTTGTCTTTGGGGTTGCTCAGTGCCGCTTTGGCCGTGATGTTGGCATTGGTGCTTGCAGCGTTGAAGCGTCAACACCCTCATGGCGTGATGTGCTGGCTTGTTCGTCTGGCTGGTTTGGGTTATGCCGTGCCTGGCGTGGTGATTGTGGTGGGGTTGCTGCTGCCTTTGAGCGTGATGCAAGCTCATTTTCCGCAAGCCCAGGTGGGGGGGTGGTTAACAACCACCATCACAGGTTTAGTCTGGGCTTACCTGGTGCGGTTTGTGGCTGTGGCGCTACAAGCCATCGACAGTGGCTATGCCCGCATCCCCACCGACTTGGATGACAGCGCTCGCATGCTCGCAGTGACAGGACCCCGCTTGGTGTATAAAATTCATTGGCCACTTCTGCGTCGCCCAGCTGCTGCAGCCGCTTTGCTAGTGTTGGTTGATGTGATCAAAGAGCTGCCTGCAACCTTGATGCTGCGCCCCTTCAACAGCGACACCCTCGCTGTGATGGCCTACCAGCTGGCACGGGATGAGCGCCTGGGCGAAGCAGCGCTGCCCTCGCTGGCGCTGGTGCTCGTTGGCCTGTTGCCCGTCATCTTGCTCAGCCGAACCTTGCGACGTTGATGTATACGGAACTGAAAATGTCACGTTCCACCCTGGCCCTTTTAACAGGCAACTGATCACACCCAGCATCTTCAGGTTGAATGGGTATAACCCTTAGGAGCAACTCATGCACAAACCTCGTCGCTCATTGGCTGTCTCAGGGCTCTTTCTCGCTTTAGGGTGGGCGTCGTTGGGGTTGCCCCTGGACAGCAGGGCTTCACCCGAAACCATCAAAGTGGGTATCTTGCACTCTCTGTCGGGCAGTATGGCGATCTCTGAGAGTGTGCTCAAAGACGTTGCGCTCATGGCCATCGAGGAGATCAATGCCAAGGGGGGGGTGCTGGGTAAAAAAATTGAGCCCGTGGTGGTTGACCCTGAGTCTGACGTGTCAACGTTTGCCGATATGGCCGAGCGATTGATTGAGAAAGACAAAGTGGCGGTGATTTTTGGTTGTTGGACCAGCCTGTCGAGAAAATCGGTTGTGCAGATTTTAGAAAGGCGTCATGGCTTGTTGTTCTATCCGGTGCAATATGAAGGTGAAGAACTCAGCAAACATGTGTTTTACACCGGCTCTGCACTCAGTCCCAAAGCCATCCTTGCGGTTGACTACTTGATGAGTAAAGCGGGGGGGGGGGTCAAGCGTTTTGCGCTGATTGGCACCGACGATATTTATCAGCGCGCGACCCACAAAATTTTGGGAGGCTATCTCAGAGACAAGGGGGTGAGTGAGGCCGATATTGATGAAAAATACATTCCGAAAGACCAGCGCAATCATCAGGTGACGGTGTCCAATTTGAGATGGTTTTCTCTGGGTGGCAAAACGGCCATCATCTCTACCCTCACGGGAGACTCGAATGTGCTTTTTTATCAAGAGCTCGCTCAGCAGGGTATGCAAGCCTCCGAGATCCCCGTCTTGGCTTTTTTTTCGAGTGAGCAAGAATTGCGCAGTTTGGACTCCAGATCGAGGGTGGGTCACTTCGCTGTTTGGAGCTATTTCATGAGCTTGAAAAACGCCATCAACGAGGAGTTCAAGGCCAAGTGGGCGTTTTATGCCAAGACCCAAAAATTGCCGGGTGCAGACAAGCCCCTGACCAACGACCCGATGGAAGCCACCTACATGGGTGTTTACCTTTGGAAGCAAGCCGTAGAGCAAGCCAAGTCGACACAGGCTGACAAAGTGAGGGCTGCCATGGCTGGCCAAACCTTCAAGGCGCCCAGCGGTTTTGTCGTCAAGATGGATGAACGTAATCATCACCTGCACAAGCCCGTGTTCATTGGCAAAGTGAACACTGAGGGGCAATTTAATGTGGTGTGGAAAACGCCCACTCTCGTGAATTCTCAGCCTTGGCGCTCTTACAACATCAGCAACGACAAAAAGCCCAACGTGCTTGAACCTTGAACCATCAAGTGACTGCGGTTTTGCCAGGTACTGGCTGGATGCCGCCCCCAGGGTAGCTCTGGCAGCGGCATCTGTGGTTGCGGTTGTTGTTGCTCAATAACTGCGCGCAGCTTTGTCTCAGAAGTTTTCTGGCACTTGCACCTTGGGCATGTGTCGCCACAGCTGACCTTCACTTAAGGCTTGCCAGCCCCACTTGAGCCAGACCAGCAGTGACCATGCCAGCCAAAGCGCCCAGGCCAGCATCAAGCCCTGGTAGATCAGCATGGGCAGGGTCAGCGCCCAGGCGGCGGGCAGTTGCGGGGCTGCGCGGTCAATGTACCAATACAGCATTCGGGCGTTGGAGCCGTTGCCAACCACTTGCATGTCAGGCTGGCCTAAAAGCCCCCCCACCACGGCCGTTAGCAGCGTGAACAACATCACCAGGGTGAGTGCGACCAGGCCGACTTGCTGTAAGTTAAAGCGCCAAGGCACAGCATTGGCCAGTGGGTGCTGGCGTCGCAGACTCATGGCGAAGAACCAACCCACGGTGGCGGCAGCACCCCACCAAGGCACTTGAGTCAGGCCCACGGCAAGCAGCATCCATTGCCAGACTTTCAGGGGTAGGCTTTTGGCAAAGCCGAGCAACACCGCCATCCCTAGCATGACCAGCAGGGCACCCCAGAACAAAATGGCCGGTCCGATACCGGGGCCCCCGGCCATTAAAAGCCATCGCTCGTGAGGCACTTGAAGGGCGACTCGGCCGTTGACACTGGGGATGCCCAGATCGACATGCTGGGTGGCGTATTGAAAGTGCATGCCCTGGCTCATCTGCCAGGTGATCTCTACCGTTTGTTTGCCGGGCACGATCGGCAGCAACAATTGTCGCCCGTTGGCACGAATGGGTCGCACTTGGCCGTTGATGCTGATGCGTTGCAGGCTGGCTTGTTCGGGCAGCTTGATGGCGTGGTCTTGGCCGAGGCTGCTACGCACCACCATGCGCAGATGGTAGTCGCTGGCACGAGAGCCTGGGCTAACCGTCAGGTGTGAGCTGTCGACCGTGAGGGTTTGGCCAGGCACGGCCTGGGGCTGCTCGATTTGCAGGGTCAGTTTCTCGCCAGGCCAGGGCATGAAGGTGAGACCTGTATCTCGGCCTGAAACCGCAGCCAGCGGTGGCAGGCCCTCGGTCTTAATCCGCCAAAGTGTGGTGGCGTCAATCATCCACTTCTCGGTCCAAGTGGTGTCAGTCGGAGCGGTGAGGCTGAGGGTTGGTGTTTGTGGCAGCGTAGAGGTCCAGGTGAGAGCGCCCGCTTGAGGCGCCAGGTTGACCAGCACCCGCCCATCGCGGACATCAATGCCCGAGGTGGTCACGGCCTCGCCTGGCAGCAGTGGCACTTGTGCCAATACGGGCACGCCCAGGGGTGACTCACGGTGCACGGTGGTTTGAACGCGCCACGCCAGGCCGATGATCAGCCGACGTTCTACACGCAAAAAGACTGGCACATCGGATACCCTGGGGTCTTCGGTACGTGCCTTGCGGCGGGTGAGCTGAAAGGTATCCGCAACACTGCCGTCGTCTGACAGCCCTGCGACATCCCAGTCGACGGCGCTGACTTGAACTTGGCGCGGTTTGAGAGGCAGCGGCAGCTGCAAGGTCGATCGGGCCGCAAGATCGCCCCGCAGTTCGATGCGGTGGGTGCCGCTGGGCACCAGCATCCACAGGCCACCATCTGGGGCGCGTTGCACAAAGGCGGTCTGCTGGTTGATTCGTGCCTCTCGGGGTATCCAGTATTTAGTGCCGCCGGGCAGTGGCACGGCGGTCTCCACCGCAGCATCCACCTCAAGGCCCAGCACCAGGGTGCTACCAGCAGCTTGCACAGACAGTCGTGAAATGGTGGCGCAGGCTGGTAAGCAGTCTGCGGGCCGGGTGAGCTTTTCTTTGAGTGCCTCTAAGAGGGTGTTGTCAGGGATCTGTGCCTGCACTGAGCCCGGTGCGCTGACCAGGGCCACGGCCAAGCAGAGCATCAAGAGCCCAGTCAATGTTGAGCTAGCAGGTTGCCCATCGTGGCGACTTGTGCCGCTTTGAAGCCAGTGTGGCAGGGGTGCTCGAACCAAGCAGGCCAGCAAACCACTGAGCAGCGCGACTCTCAGTATGACCAGCATCTGATGGCCCCAAGGTGGCAGCAGCCAGAGGTCAAGCCGCTGGTTGGGCTGCACGGGGCCGTCCCAGGACAGGTGATATTGACTGCGGGTTTCAGGCAATCCGGGGCCCGTTTGCACCATAGCCTTGGGGTCGACAACAAGCTCATCCTGTTTGCCCCGAGCAGGCTTGTCTGCGGCATACCTTTTGTCAAGCTGCTGTTTGATGTCAAGCGCCTCATAGCGATCGGGGCTGGCTGCTTGAGATCTCATCACCTCAGCCTTGAGTGGCGTGACAACACCCTCTTCCATGCCTGGTGTCGTGAACGTATTTGCATCGTCAGTGAGTTGGGCTATGGGCTCTAGTGATTGATAAGCCAAAACAGGAAACAATGCTGAGCGCACTTGAACAACCGCAAAATTCAGCGATATCAATATCAGCGTCAGCAGGCTGGCCCGTTCCAGCCATACAGCGGCGTTGCGCCATGGGCCGACGGGGATCACCCGAGCCAAGGCGTTGGCGCCCAGTACCGCGAGCCAGGCATAGCGAGGTGCGCCAGGCTCGTGGTAACAAACAACCAGCAGCACAAAAGCCAAGATCCCCCACCTTCGGCCCCATAAGCGTCCCACGGCCAGTGTGGTGATCAGTGTCACAAAAAGGTCCAGCAAGTTCCAGCGTGACAACCAAGCCCCCTGGCCGAGGTCGGCGCCGCTCGCATAAAGTAACTGCCAGCCCGCAGGCAGCGCCAGGTTGATGGAGACCTTGTTGAACGAATGCAGCCAGCCGGTCACGGGCAGTTGACGACTGGCATTGGGCACAAGGCTGTCGGCTGTCAACGTGAGCTTGCCGCGGTTGAGCTCAACACCCGACAGCGACTCAGCGCCGCGGGTGATGAGTTGGTCACGTTCACTGAAGTCAACCCGCCCCAATTGCACTGGGGCAGCCATTTCAAGTCGAGAAGACTGGTTGACTTGTCCGGTGATGCGGTCGCGTAAGGTTAGGGTGGTGCCATCAAAGCTCAACCAAAGCTGGCGTTGTAGATCGAGCGTGTTGGGTGCCGGATCGGCGTCGCCCCGGCGCAGCTCTTTGAAGCCAAATTGGGCGCCTGGGTGCATCAGATAGGCTGGTAACTCGCGCCAGGCTTGGGGAAGGGTGGTTTGCTGCGGATCGACCGGGGGTGGGCCTTGGATAGAGACCGAGCGCACCATGGGCATGGCTTCAAAGGCCCAGACCTCTTTGGGGGCCAGCAGCCCCTCGCCCTTGGCGGGCAGGCTCAGTGTTGTGGCTGCGCCGGGGTGGCGGGCTGTCAAAACCACATCCCAGGTGCCAGCGCGGGCTTGTATTTTGAGACTGCCATTTTGGGCCAGAGTCGCAGGCAGTGGCGAGACCAGATCTAGCGGGATCATGTCTGGCAGCAGCAGGTGTCTGACCACCAACTCGCGGTTTTTGCCAGAGACCTCAAGCCGCAGACGGGTTTCTACTTTCAGGGGGACGCCATCGATGACCCTTCGATTGACTTGAACTTGGGTCTGTTCATCGCCTTCGCTGCTCACCTGACGTTGAAGCCAAAGCCGTTGGTCATCGCGCATCGGTTCTGCCACGGCCGAGTGATCAAGCTCGAGCTGCACCATCCCTGTTTGCGTGGGCAGGGCCACAGACTCAGGCAGCGCAGCCCAGCTGAATGTGCCTGCGACGCGGCGTGTGCCTGGCCTCAGACGGATGGAGGGGGTGCCGCTGCGATCAAGCACCGGCGAGAGTTTTTCGTCGACAGTCACAGACTGCGGCCAGTGCTTCGCGTCCCCTGGCAAGGGCACCCAGGCGTCCCGCACCACCTGCCAGCTTTGGCTAAAGCTGGCACCCGATGCACTTGCCTTGAACAGCAATGCGCCAGGCCATGCGCAGGTACGTTCGTTGGCATCATTGAAGACGTGGGGGCAGCCAGCCTGTGGTGCATCGTCTAGCACCCAAGGCACCCACGATTTGAGCGGATCAGGCAACTCAACGCTGGTCAATGGGGGTGGGGCTGCGCTGACAGCCCAGGTTGCGCCAGTGACCAAGATGCAAGCCAGCAGCGCCCGCAGCAGTGATTTGTTTCTCAAGGGGTTTCTCCTGAATGCGGGCATGCTGAAAAATTAGTGCATGGATTTTCAGTATCCCGGTGTTTTCTTCTCACCTGTGCTGAGATCACTGGTCACTCAGGCCTCTCGCAACCACAACCACAACCACAACCACAACCACAACCACAACCACAACCACAACCACAAC
>JANMEO010000117.1:0-7645 GCA_031376995.1 Burkholderiales bacterium | reverse complement strand
TTCCCGAATTTTTTCGATCAATTCGCTGTAGACCTCGCGAGGTGTTCGAAAGCCGAGGACTTTGCGAGGACGGTCGTTAAGAGCGCTTTCGATATAGGCCAGGGCCTGTGGTGTCACGGTAGACAGATCCATGCCCTTAGGCAAAAATTGCCGCACCAAGCCATTCATGTTTTCGTTAGAGCCACGCTGCCAAGGGCTATGAGGGTCACAAAAATAGACCTCGATGCCTGTCGCTGCAGTGAGCTCCTGGTGGCGCGCCATCTCCGATCCACGGTCATAGGTGAAAGTTTTCCGCAACTCGGGAACCACACCGTTAAAGCGGCGTTTGAAGCCCTCCAAACCGTGCGTGGCGGTACAGCCGTTCATCTGCGTGAGCAACACAAAACGGCTGGTGCGCTCGACCGCTGTACCGATGGCGCTGACATTACGAGCGCCTTTGATGAAATCCCCCTCCCAGTGCCCAGGAACCTCGCGGCTATCGGCCTCAGCGGGGCGCTGGCTCAAAGGCACCAGATTGGCAATGTTGCCCTTGCGGGCCACCCCCCGGGCGCGTGGCATGCGCTTGGGACAGCTTTGGCGCAAAGCACTCGTGATCTGCGTACGCAGCTCGCCGCGCGGCATCAGGTAGATCGCTTTGTAAATGCTTTCGTGAGAGATCTGCTGCTCGGGCTGCTCTGGGTACATCAGCGCGCGCCTTCCTGCAATTTGCTCTGGCGATAAAGCTCGCAAAAGGTCTTTATGAACACCTTTGCCCAGCGGCGTATCAAAGCATGCACCCAGCTTGCGCACCCCCACCCTTGCAAAGGCTCTGCGCGCTCTCGAATGCTGATGAGCAATACCAGCTCGGTAACCCTTTTCCACGCAACCATGGCGGCCAAACTCCCTTGTGATCGTCGACACAGAACGGCCAAGTTGTTTGGCCATTGCCCGGCAGCTTAAACCCTCGATCTTCAGCAAACCCAACTGCGTTCTCTCTTCTATGCTCAAGCTTGAATATTGCTGCCCCATGTCTGCAGTGCCTTGTCGTTGTTGAAAGTGTTGCACTTCAGTTTAGAGCCTGCCCAGTCACAAGGCAACGAAATGGCAAAAGACAGATACTTTCGTTGAGGTGTGTTTCTATGTTTGCAAAAATGGCGGGTTTGGCTACAATTGCGTCGCAATTTCCAAGAACGATATTACCTCTCTCACTTTCCTCTGGCATTATATCATTGATGTGCAGTAGCAGTGAAGTATCAAATTCATTTTCCAACTTAATTAGCAATGCTGGTTTAAGTAGTATTTTTTTGAGTTTTTACGGGGGTCAATCTGGCGTTGCCATGGGCTTTGCAGCATCTTGGGGTGGTAACGTTCTTGGGCGAATGTGTGGTGAAATTTATAACACCCTTCGCTCACAATCGCTGAGTCGATCTGAGGAGTATATGAGGGCTCATAATTTCAATTATGAAAAAATTATGGTACGCCAAAGTATGGAGGAGTGCCTGACAAAAATTAAATCCAGGATAAACTCTGCCGCGCCTGAGTCTTTTCATAAAGTGGTTGGCGCAATTATTCAGGCTGACAAGTCGCTTGGAGAGGCAATTAATGAATACCCAACGTTCAATTTTATATACAAGAAAATTTTAAATGAGCATCAGGGCCCTGGCACACTCAGCCGACAGAATTCGACATCATCAGACGATGACTCCTTTTATTCCGCAGATGACTTGAACTTCATGGATGCAGAGCAGTATCCATATGACCTTAGTCAGGCTTCTGAGATTGAAATGACTGGAGTGACAGAACGCGATCAACTGAGAGCCGCAGAAGAAGGTCTGGCATCTTTTCGCTACAGAGGTCCTCGCTAAAGAGGTCCTCAACAGAGCTCAAGACGGCGTGGTTCAAAAAGTGCTGTTTTCGGGTAACACAGCCGGTCACGGTCCATACCGTGGTTTCAGTATGAGGAAAGCCCAAAAATCATCCTGAACACTCCTCAAACTGCTGCCCTGATTTGAACCACGCCCTTTTTTCTTCTCTATGTCGGTCACCACCCCGATCAGGCGGTGATGCCAAACCATAGTCGTTAATGCGGTTTCTTTAAATCTCAAGCTTGGGACTACAATCGGAGTTGACGGGCCTCCCCGCATGGAAGCGCGGCCAACCGGGTCAGATTGGGAACGAAGCAGCCCTAACCGATGTGACCAGTGCCGGGATCAGGCTCGTCAACCCGACTGCATGAAAGCCAGCACCGCCTGGTTACGCAGCGTGCGCAGCAGCGACATCTCTTTTTCACCGAGCACCAACCCCCCAGGCGTGGGCACATCGGCATAGATCAAAGCAAACGGAGCCCCCTTGGCATGCAACGGCAGTATCAAGAAACTGGGGGCATTGACCGACTGACGAAACCAAACAGGCAAAGTGCGTGCGATATGCTCTGGTGTGGCATCGGCAATCAATGTGTCGGCACCTTTGATGCTGATCGCGCTGAACAAGTCAACACCTCCCTTGAGCGCGATCTTAAAGTTCTTGGCAAGTGTGGCTGCTTCTTCACCCAGCCCAAAGCGCCCAGTCAGGCTATCAAGTTTGGTGTCGCGCAAACAAAAAATCACGCGCCTGAACTTCAAAGCCCGGATCATTGTTTCCAAAATCATGCGCAAGATCTCATTGAGCTTGAAGTTTTCAACCATGCTATTGGTGATATCTTGAATGCCAGAAAGCAACATTTCAACGGCTTGCGGATGCGTTGGCCCAATGGTAGGCACCGCACCCATGACCACTGTGTCAATCATGCTGATTTGCATGTCAGCTGAAGAGACGCCAGGGGCTTGGGTTGATACCTCGTCCCCCCAGGCCTGAGCTGCCCAAGCAGACAATGGCAAATTCATGGCTTGGGCCATTTGCACCAGCTTCAGGCGCGCCAACGAGATGGCCGACTCAATCTCTGCACTGCCAACACCCAGAACGCGGCCATATCGCTCAGCCAAGGCCTGCAAGCGCTTCGGGATCTGGGCTGGTGTCGAGTGCCGAAAAAGATCAGACACTTCACTACCGATCAACACAGCCCAATGCATGCGCTCGTCAATGCGTGTAGCCTGTCGCGAAGGGGGTAAGCCCATTGGCTTTTTCATGCAAGCTTGCAGCACATCGGGCATGCCCCAACTCTTGGCGATGCCCAAACCCAAAGCCTCATAACTGATCCCCAAAACCCCGATAGCAATCGACTCTTCACTTTGCGCCACTTTGGAGGCTGCCAGGCTATTGCGAATTTGCTGCGCCTCTTCAGGCAGGTAGTAAATAGCGAGTAACCGCCCCAAATTGTGAAACATGCCACCAATGAAGGCTTCTTCGGTGTGTCGGGTGGAAGGTGTCAAAGCGCTGGCCACCGAGGCCGTCATCAACGCCCCCAAAAACTCATCCAAAAGCTGTTTGGCGTGTGTCTTGTCATGCATGTGGTCCAACAACACAAGACTCAAAGCCAAATTGCGAATACCGGAAAAACCAACCAAGGCCACGGCCCGTGACACCGTACTGATCGCATCGCCACCAGCATGCTTGTAGTGCACGGTGTTGACCAGTCGAAGCAATTTATGGGTGAGCGCAACATCTTTCAAAATCTCGGCGGTGAGGTTGGCCAGGGTTTCGTGCTCTGAGTTCACAAGGCGTTGAATGCGCGTCACAGAGTCTGACAACGCCGGAAAATCAGTCTTATGACGCATGCGCCTTAGCAAAAACGCCAGTGTCCCGCAAGCGCCTGTCGCCACCTCGGCGACTGAACCTGCCTGAGCCCAGCGTTGCAAAGCCTCATGAAATTCTCTTGCACTGGCATAGCGTGCATCTGGATTTTTGGCCAACGATCGCATCAAAATCGCACGCAGACCGTCATCGACATCAGCGCCCAGTGGGCTGGGCAAAATCATGTCCTCGTGTGCCACCCGATAAGCCGCCTGTTGAGCATCGGATGATGTGATCAAGCGGTGACCGCACAGCATTTCAGCCAGAATCAGGCCCGCCGCAAAGACATCCATGCAGGGCGTTGGCGGCAGTCCTTGCGCGGCCTCAGGAGACAAATAACCCGGCGTTCCCACGACATCGCCCAAGGGGGTTTGATCTTTGACGCGCACAGCAATTCCAAAATCCATAACCCTGGCACGCCCCGCACCATCGATCAAGATATTGGAAGGCTTTAAATCACGGTGTATAACGCCAGCGTCATGTGCGGCAGACAGGGCATCGAGCACCGCCAACATCAACCCAATAGCCTCATGGGCAGGCAGCGGGCCGCGAACACGAAGATGCTCGGTCAAAACGCGGCCGGGCACATACTCAAACACCAAGTAAGGCCATCCATCATCGACATCGGCCTCATATACCGGGACAATGTGCGCATGGCTTAGGCTGCTGACATGCCGTGCCTCAGTCAACCAACGGTCAACGCCACCTGGATTGTCAAGTGCGGTAGGTCGCATCATTTTGATGGCCACCTTGCGCTCTAACCGTGGATCATGAGCCAGCCACACCACCGCTTGCCCGCCCTGCCCCAGCACCCGCACCAATTCGAAGCGCCCCACGTGATCACCCGCAACAAGGTCTTTGAGCGGCACAGCCACTGTACCCACCATGGCAGCGCGTTGCGTGGCGTTCATCGGATTACTCGCTGCGATGGCTCTTGGCTCGCAGACGCGCGCGCAAGCTGGTGGCGGGTGATGCTCGCCCTGGGTCGGGCAGCTCTGATAAAGGCGCTAAAGAGGTAGGTCCGGCTTGATCGCCACCAACGGGTAGCTCGGCCATGGATGCAACATGGAAGTTGACGGCCAGTCGTCCTTTTCGCACCAATTCACGCGCTTGTTTTACAGCATCTTGCAAGGCTCGATCATCCAGCGCTAGAGTCCGCGCATACCGTTGAGCCACACCTGCCAACGCCGCGGTCGGCTGCTCAGAAGGGAGCCCGTCGAGGCTATCGACGACCTCATTGGCCGCGCTCGCGGCGACACGCAACCAATCGATGTCAGCCTCTGGCGCACGAACGGGTCGCCCCAGCGGTAAGCGATGCATCATATGTTGCACGTCATCACCCAAATTCCAGTGCTTGGCCACCATGGCCCCAAGCATCTCAATATTCATGCCCAGCACGCCAAACGAAGCTGCCGATTCTGACAACCCTGGCTGAAAAGCCAAGCCTGGCTCAGTCGGCGGCACGTGCTGCATCAAGTGGCGAATTTGTTCGGCCTCGTCGGGGAAGTGGTAGTGCACCAGCAGGCGCCCCAGGTTCTGTAGCAGGTTAACGATGTAGAGCATTTCGGGGTCGTAGCCCACAGGGGCCAGTAACTGCGCCAAAACACCTGAAAGGCGAACACGGTCCATCACCGTTTGAAGCAAGGCGGCGGCCGACTCATTCAAAGGACCAGGCCAATCACGCAAGCCCAAGGTGCTGCGGCGCACGCCGTTGATGCCCATCAGCGCAATGGCCCGGCGTACGGTCATCACTGGGGTGAAGCTGATGGCCTGTGAGCTCTGTACTTGGACTGAATTGACTTGGCGCAGTATTTCCAGCGTTAAGCCCATGTCCTTCAAAATCTGCTGAGCGATTTCGTCGGTGCGCTGAACTTCCCAACGGCCCCACTGCGCCGTACTTGGAGCCTTGTGAAAGTGTGATGGTAGATGACCCACGCTGCGGATCCGTTCAATCAGCACATCAAACAGACCACGACAACCTTGCGTTTCGCTCTCGCGCCAGCCCTCAAGCGCCCGCAAAAATGAGCGGGCATTCAAGTATCGTTGGCGCTGCTGCCCAGCGGTGGCACGATTTGCAATGGCACGCAAAGCCTCTGATACAGGCTGTGGTGTGTGACGTGTCAAGTGAATCTGAGCATTGCCTTGCATTTGCAGATGCTGCAAAGTGGTCGAAATTTCGCTTTGACCCAGGGGTAGCTGCCCTGATAACAAGCGATGCAGCAGCACGCCCAATGACAAAATATCACGGGCTGCCCCGATGCGCTGAGCTTGCAACGTGTGCAAATCGGTCTGATGCTGGGCTTCAGTGGCGGCTTGCTGAAGCCCAGGCGCAGCCACACCCAAGCCCATCCAACGCACATGAGCGTTGTCGCTGATCACCAATGTATAAGCCTCGACGTGCCCATGCGCCACGCCGGCATCATGCGCAAAAGCCAACCCTTCAAGCGCTTGACACAGCCATTCGACAACCTCCAAAGGGGATGGGGAAGGATGCGTCACGAGCCATTCCTCCAGCGTCACGCCTAGCGCCCGATCCACCATCACATAGGGCCAATGGCCCTCCACCCCCACTTCAATCACATGGGCCAGGTGGGGGTGCGATAAACGTGAGGCCAGTCGCACTTGCGCATCCCATTCGATCAAGCCCTGAGCATCTAAAGGCTGAGCCCTGGGCATGGTGAGCATGACTTCGTGACCGAAGCGCGGATCAAACGCCAACCATGCCATGCTGTGTTCATTTCGCCCCAACAACTGACGCAGGCTAAAACGGCCTAAAGGCCGAGCAGCAGCTTGCCCATGAGGCACGTCAGAAGAAAGTGAAGAAATGGCAACCATGTGTTGTCTGACAGCAAGTCCTTCACCCCATTAGACAATTGACGGGCTCACCAGATGCTGAAAAAAAGCAGGTCAATGACAGTCAATTGGCCTGCCAACCTCAGGCTCTGGGATGATGTGCGGCGTGCGTTGATTTCAATCGTTCGCGGGCCACATGGGTATAAATTGTGGTGCTCGAGATATCAGCATGCCCCAGCAAAAGCTGCACAGCACGCAGGTCTGCGCCGTGATTGAGTAAGTGGGTGGCAAAGGCGTGTCGCAAAGTGTGCGGAGACAGCGGAGTGACAACCCCTGCGCGCAAGGCATAGGTCTTAACCAAGCGCCAAAACATCTGCCTGCTCATCGCCTGTGCGTGGGTGGTCACAAACAGCGACTCGCTGCTGCGGCTGCGCAAAATGAGCCCGCGAGAGTCCTCAAGATATCGCATCAACCACGCATGGGCCTCTTCGCCAAATGGCACAAGCCGTTGCTTAGCACCTTTGCCCGTCACCCGCAAAGCCCCATCTTGCAAACTGAGATGCACCGTTTGGAGATTGACCAATTCAGTGACCCGCAGGCCGCTGGCATACATCAACTCCAACATGCTGCGGTCGCGAAGTCCCAGGGGCTTGTTGACATCGGGCGCCAACAACAAAGCCTCAACCTGCGCCTCATTCAACGTCTTTGGGACACGCACAGGTTGTTTGGCTGAAAGAAGCTTCAATGTTGGGTCTAATTGAATCAGCTGCTCTCTGAGGGCCCAACGAAAGTAGCGCTTGAACACGCTTAATCGACGATTGGAGCTGCTGGCTTTGCAATCTGCATGGCGCTCGAAAATGTACTCACTCAGCTCAGACGCAGTCACCTGGTTCAGCGTCATCGCCTGATGTTGCAACCAAAATCTCAATTGGCACAAATCACGACGATAAGCGGCGATTGTGTTGTGAGACAAGCCGTCTTCAAGCCACAGGGATTGAATAAATTGTTCCAACGACTCTTGGGGTTGAGGTGCCATCGATTCCATAGAGTTTTCGCCTTTGAGGTCACAGCTGTGTAGGCATCTTCAGGTTGGATGGGTCTATGCAACATGAAGCTCAAATGCATTGTCCTCCGAGGCGCAAGG
>JANMEO010000096.1:0-9120 GCA_031376995.1 Burkholderiales bacterium | reverse complement strand
TGGGTCGATGGGTCGTTTTGAGAATGGAGATGCAAGGCGTAAAGCACAGCGATACCAGTGGGTATCGCGAGCATTTACAACGCCGCAGATCCGTTTTCAAAACGGCTCAGCGATCCGGCATCTTCAGTTCCGAGGGGTATACGGGGTGAGGTCGGTTTGTATGGGCAAGCAGGCACAAAACAAATGTCGATCACCATGCACGTTGTCAATGCGGCCCACGGGGGCCCAGTATTTTTGATGGCGCAGCAATGCCACCGGGTAGGCGGCCTGTTCTCGCGTGTAAGGCGCTGACCAGTCTGCCCGCAGCAGTACATCAATGGTGTGAGGGGCGGCTTTCAGTGGGTTGAGCTCTTTGGGCCAATCACCGTTCTCGATGCGGCGGATCTCTTGGCGAATCGTGATCATGGCATCGCAAAATCGGTCTAACTCGGTCAGGGGTTCACTCTCCGTGGGTTCAATCATCAAGGTTCCGGCTACCGGAAAGCTCAAGGTTGGCGCATGGAAGCCGTAGTCAATGAGCCGCTTGGCGATGTCCTCGGCACTGATGCCTGTGAGATCTTTCAATGGCCTGAGGTCGAGAATGCACTCGTGCGCCACACCTCCTGAGCGAAGGGTGCTGTGCTTGCCGGAAAAGAGCACAGGGTAGTGAGAGGCCAAGCGTGCTGCCACATAATTGGCACTCAAAATGGCCGTCTCAGTAGCCGCGATCAGGCCGTTGGCGCCCATCATGCGGCAGTACATCCAACTGATCGGCAGCACGCCTGCGTTGCCCAATGGGGCTGCTGAAATGGCCCCAATGGCGCGAGGTCTTTCAACACCTTGGCCCGCCGTTTGGTGCTTGGGCAGGTAGGGCACCAAATCAGCCACTACCGCCACGGGGCCCACGCCGGGTCCGCCGCCGCCATGCGGAATGCAGAAGGTTTTGTGCAGGTTCAAGTGACTGACATCGCCGCCAAACTCGCCTGGGGCTGCAACGCCTACCAAAGCGTTCATGTTGGCACCATCGACGTAGACCCGGCCACCATGTTGATGCACCAGGGCGCATAACTCTTTGACGCGCACTTCAAACACGCCGTGGGTCGAGGGGTAGGTGATCATTACCGCAGCCAAATGGCTGCTGTGTTGTTCGCAAAGTACCTTGAGCTCATCCATGTCGGTGTTGCCATCGGCATCGCATTTCACCACCCGCACCGTCAAGCCTGCCATTTGTGCGGACGCGGGATTGGTGCCGTGGGCTGACTCTGGGATCAAACAGATGTTGCGGTGTCCCTCGCCACGATCTTCGTGATAGGCTTTGATGATCAATAAACCCGCATATTCACCCTGAGATCCGGCGTTGGGTTGCAAGCTCACCCCGCTATAGCCCGTGGCTTGGCACAGCCAGTTTTCAAGCTGCTCACGCAGCAACTTATAGCCCTGCAATTGGTCGGCTGGGGCAAAAGGGTGGATATGGGCAAACTCTGGCCACGTGACTGGAATCATCTCACTGGTGGCATTGAGCTTCATCGTGCACGAGCCCAGCGGGATCATGCTGCGGTCCAGTGCCAGGTCTTTGTCTGACAGGCTGCGGATGTAGCGCAACATCTGGGTTTCGCTGTGGTGGGTGTTGAAGACGGGATGGCTGAGGTAAGCGCTGGTGCGCGTCAACTCAGTCGGCCACAAGGGGGCAATGCCTTGTGCAACGCTGTCCCACAAGTCTTCAAAGCGTCCGCCGTCAGGGCGTGCCACGTTGACCGGCGCAAACGCGCGAAACATTCGACTGAGCAAGGCGATATCGGTGCGGCGGGTGGTTTCGTCGATGGTGATGCCAATGCTGGTGTCACAAACTCGGCGCAGGTTGTAGCCCTGGTCGACAGCTGCTTGCAGCACCGCTTGAGTTTGGGACCCTGTGTTGACATGCAAGGTATCAAACGCAGAAGGATTGAGCACGTTGTGGCCTTGCCGCCGCAGCGCTTTGGCCAAGACTGCGGTGTAGCTGGCAACTCGCAGGGCGATCCGGCGCAGCCCCTGCGGGCCGTGATAGACGGCAAACATGCTGGCAACGATGGCGGGCAAGACCTGCGCTGTACAGATATTGCTGGTGGCTTTTTCGCGTCGAATATGCTGCTCGCGTGTTTGCAAGGCCAAGCGGTAGGCGGGTCGGCCTTGGGCATCGATGCTGGCACCTACCAAGCGTCCCGGGAGTGAGCGTTTGAAGTCATCTTGGGTGGCCAAGTAAGCCGCATGAGGGCCACCATTGCCCATGGGCATGCCCAGCCGCTGGGCGGTGCCCACCACAATGTCGGCACCGCTGTGGCCTGGGGGGCGCAAAACAGTCAGGGCCAGCAAATCAGCCGCCACAATGGCCAAGCCGCCAATCTCATGCACCGCGTCAGTCAAGGGTTTGAGGTCGTGGATCACGCCATTGACGCCAGGGTATTGAAACAACGCGGCAAACACCCCCCCCTCGATGGCTTTGATGTGGGCTGCCTGTGCAGGCCCTTTGATGATTTTTAATCCCAGGGGTTGAGCGCGTGTTTGTAAAACCTCAAGGGTTTGCGGCAGCACATCGTCAGCCACAAACATGACTGAGCTGTCGCTCTTGCCCACACGCAGCGCCAAGGTCATGGCTTCTGCGGCCGCGGTGGCCTCATCCAGCATCGAGGCCCCAGCAATCGCCATCCCCGTGAGATCGGTCACCAGGGTTTGAAAATTAATCAGTGCCTCTAGGCGGCCTTGTGAGATTTCGGCTTGATAGGGGGTGTAGGCGGTGTACCAGGCGGGGTTTTCGAGAATGTTGCGCAGGATGACGCCGGGTGTGTGCGTCGCGTGGTAGCCCTGGCCAATGAGGTTGATGAGCACGCGGTTGTGTGCCGCCAAGCCCTTGAGCTCAGTCAGCGCCTGGGCCTCAGTGAGGGCAGCGGGCAGGGCCATGGGCGTGCGTCGCGCAATCGATCGTGGCACCACCGATTCAATCAACGAACGTCTGGAGGCTGCGCCAATCACGTTCAGCATCAAAACTTCGTCTTCGGGGGTGATGCCCAGGTGGCGCGCCACAAACTCGTGGGAATTTTCAAGTTGGTTGAAAGGCGTGATGGATGCGGCGGGCTTCAAGGTGGTGCTCCTGGCAGGGCAAATCAAATCAATGCAAATCAAACAGACTGGAGCAAGTCGTCGTAGCTGGAGGCATCAAGCAAGCTGTCCAACTCTTCAGCCTGGGCCACTTTGACTTTGAAAAACCACCCGGCCCCTTGCGGGTCAGAATTGGCCAAAGAAGGTTCGGCACTCAGTGCCTCATTGATGGCAACAACTTTGCCCGTGACGGGCATGAAGATGTCAGCCGCCGCTTTGACCGACTCGACAACCCCAGCGATGTCCCCCTTTTTGAACTCACTGCCGACTTTGGGTAAATCAATAAAAACCACGTCACCCAAAGCATCTTGGGCGTGAAGGGTGATGCCGACCACTGCCGCATCCAAGTCAGAGGTTTGAATCCATTCGTGATCGGGGGTGAATTTCAAGCTCATGGCAAATCCTCAAGATAAAAATAGGGGGATATAAAAATATCAAGTGCTGACGATGACCAGGGGGCGAGCCTTGAGTCAGGCATTGCCGGCGCGGCTCAAGGTGCGCGGTGGTAACGGGGTTTGACAAAAGACAAGGTGGTCACCCGCATGGGGTAAAGCTTGCCGCGCACCTGCGCATAGATCTCGTTGCCGATCATGGCGTGGTTCATCGGCAGGTAGGCCATGGCAATGGGCTGGTTGATCGTTGGGGCAAAGCTGCCGCTGGTGACGGTCCCCAGTTTGTGGCCGTGGGCATCAAAAAGCTCGCTGCCTTCTCGCACAGGCACACGCTCTAAGCCCATCAGGCCCACTCGTTTGTTATGGGGGCCAGTCTCCAATTGGCCCTGAATCACGTCGGCTCCGGGATAGCCCCCAGGGCGTGCCCCTCCAGCTCGTCTGACCTTTTGAATGGCCCAGCCCAAACCTGCCTCAATAGGGCTGGTGTGGGTGTGGATGTCGTGGCCATAGAGGCATAAACCTGCTTCGAGGCGCAAGGTGTCTCGAGCACCCAATCCGATGGGGAGAACCTCAGCCTCAGCCAATAAGGCGCGTGCCAGGGTGGTGGCTTGTGCGGCAGGCAAAGAAATCTCAAAGCCATCTTCACCGGTGTAACCTGATCGCGTGACGTAGCAATCCATGCCCGCTAAAGTTGCAGCACATCCCGTCATGAAAACCAAGCGTGTGAGGGCTGATGGCGCCAGTCGCTCCATCACGGTCGCGGCTTTGGGGCCCTGCAAGGCCAACAGCGCAAGTTCGGGCAGCGCCTGAACTTGGCAACGGTGCCCAATGTGCGTTTGCAGATAATGCAAGTCGGCGTCTTTGCAGGCGGCGTTGACCACCAGCAACCAGTCACTGCGACGGCGCACGATCATCAAATCGTCAAGCAAGCCTCCATGGGGTGCTGTGAAAAAAGCATACCGCTGCTGATCGATGGCCATGTCTTGTAGATCCATCGGGACCAGGGACTCGAGTGCCGCAGCCACATCGGGGCCGCTCAATTGCAATAGGCCCATGTGGGAGACGTCAAACAGACCTGCGGCTTGACGGGTGTGGACATGCTCAGCCATCACCCCGGCAGGATACTGAACGGGCATTGAGTAGCCAGCAAAAGGCACCATGCGGGCGCCCAACTCTAAGTGCAGTGGATACAGCGGTGTGCGTCGGGGCGCACTTGAAGAGGGCAGGATCGGGCTGATGGCATTCATGGTGAGGCTCCAAGGACATTTCTGATTCAGCAGCATGCCCTCCCTGTTCGCTCTACCTGAGAGGTTCACACCGACGGTTTAATCCAGCGTTGTTTGTCCCTTTGGTTGACTTTAACCCCCTGGCCAACACAGCACCTTCAGGTTGGATGGGTATCGGCAACGAGCTTCGCTTCAAACGGCTTTGAGTGTATCAGTGCGGGGCTCTTACAGGGCTGCATAATTCGGTCCGCCGCCGCCCTCTGGGGTCTGCCATTGAATATTTTGAGTCGGATCTTTGATGTCGCAGGCTTTGCAGTGCAAGCAATTTTGGGCATTGATTTGAAGTCGCTGGGTGCGACCCTCGCTGCCCTGCACATCGATATACTCATAAACGCCAGCCGGGCAATACCGGCTTTCGGGGCCCGCGTAGAGATTCAGATTGATGCGGGTCGGTACCCCAGCATCTTTCAATGTCAAATGGGCGGGTTGATTTTCTTCGTGGTTGGTGTTGCTGATGAACACGCTGCTCAGGCGGTCGAAGGTGAGTTGGCCGTCTGGCTTGGGGTAGTGGATCGGTGGGCACTGGGCGGCAGGTTGAAGCCCCGCATGGTCAGGCTGTGTGCGGTGAAGGGTCCAGGGGATGGGCAGGCCTAAGCTGGGTAGTAACCATTGTTCGACCCCGGTCATCAGGGTTCCCATCCAGAGGCCCTTTTTGAACCATTGCTTGAAGTTGCGCGACTGCTGCAACTCTTGGTAAAGCCAGCTCGCCTCAAAAGCACGTGGGTAGGCGCTTAACTCATCATGGGCGCGCCCCTGTGCCAGGGCCTCAAACACGGCTTCACCAACCAGCATGCCGGTTTTGATCGCCGCATGGCTGCCTTTGATGCGGCTGACATTGAGGGTGCCGGCATTGCAACCCACCAAGGCCCCCCCCGGAAACACCAACTTGGGCAGACTCAAAATCCCCCCGGCCGTAATGGCTCGTGCGCCGTAGCCAATACGTTTGCCGTTTGCTAACACCGCACGAATGGCGGGATGGGTTTTCCAGCGCTGCATCTCTTCGAAAGGGCTGAGCCAGGGGTTGCTGTAGTCCAGGCCGGTGATGAAGCCCAGTGAGACCTGGTGGTTGTCCAGGTGGTACAAAAAACCACCGCCATAGCTGGCGTTGTCCAGCGGCCAGCCCGCGGTATGCAGCACCGCGCCGGGCCGATGGTGGCTGGGGTCGATCTCCCATAACTCTTTGATGCCAAGGCCGTAGCTTTGAGGGTCTTTGCCAGCATCCAGTTGGTAGCGCGCAATCAACTCTTTGCCTAAGTGACCGCGGGCGCCTTCGGCAAACACGGTGTACTTGGCCAGCAGCGCCATGCCCAGTTGAAAGCCGTCATGGGGTGCGCCGTCTTTGCCAACCCCCAGGTTGCCTGTGGCGACGCCGATCACGGCATTATTCTCATCAAGCAACAATTCGGCGGCGGCAAAGCCCGGAAAAATTTCAACACCGAGGTCTTCGGCTTGTTGAGACAGCCAGCGGGTCAATTGCCCCAAGCTGATCACAAAATTGCCTTGGTTGTGAAAGCAGCGCGGCAAAATGGGGCTCTTGAAACTCTGGGTGGGGCCCAGAAAAAGCATTTCGTCGCTGGTGACTGCCTGATTCAATGGGGCACCTAACGTTTTCCAGTCGGGAATTAACTCGGTCAAGGCGATCGGGTCCATCAAGGCACCGCTGAGAATGTGGGCGCCCGCTTCGGAACCTTTCTCAAGCACCACCACCGAGATCTCTCGGCCGGCGGCTTTGGCCAGTTGTTTGGTGCGAATGGCAGTCGCCAGCCCGGCGGGCCCGCCCCCCACCACGAGCACGTCGCAGTTCATTGACTCGCGGGGGCCGTACTGATTGAGCCAAGCGGGGAGGGTGATCATGAGGGTCCTGGGTCTGGGCGTGAAATGGAATATACCCCTCGGAACTGAAGATGCTGGGTTGATGGGTCGTTTGGGGAATGGGGGGGCAAGGCGCAAACCGCAGCCCTATGCGTTGATAGGGCGAGGATTTGCAACGCCGCAGCCCCGTTTCCCAAACGGCTCAGCGACTCGACATCTTCAGTTCCGAGGGGGCTATGCGCTGGAGAGCAGTCCATTGGTCTCAAACATGGCTGGTCTCAATCAAGCCATGGGCCATCAACGGCTTCAATATATCCACCAACTTCCCTACGGGCTCGCCAATGATTTCGGCAATGTCCAGCAGGTCATGTTCGCCGTCGCAGTATGAAACCAGGTTCATCATTGCCCGGACTTTTTGAGCTGATTCTTTCGTGCTCAACGTTGGGTATAGGCCCCTTTTGCCCAGCTGAGGCTCACACAAAACAGTCGACTTCAAAAAAACATTGCTCTCAATGACTTCAATCGCCTGTCGTAGCGCAGAAAACCCACCTCCCAAACCTTTTGGCGTCACAAAATTAAGATCATCCAGCGAAGTGTGGTACTCAGGAAATTCTCCATATTTGGTGCGCATGATTGTGGCGATGGGCAGGTCAACCCCTGGCGAACAATATTGGCGTTCGTCACTGCCACGGTCAAGCCAGCTATGGCGTTTGAATTTCGGATCGATGTGCTTGAGGACATGCAGCGCCGCACGGTCGGAGAGCGTATTCCCGTCGCGCGAGGGCAGGTAAGAGTAGCTGCGATCATCGCCGATGCAGGTGATATTGAAACCAGCTTTGACCTGTTGTTTCAAATGTTCAATGTTGCTTGACAGATAAACAATCGAACCGATGGTTTCTGGCACGAAGACGATGCGGTAGGTGTAGCGGCGGTCTTCAAGCGACGTCAGCCAGCGTGCTAACGCCAGTGTCACCACCGGGCCTGAGAGCTCGTTATTTGCCATCGAGGGGTGGCAGACATAGGTGGAGAGCATGACTTCCTGCTCGCTTTGGCCCGGCAAAATAAGTTCAGCGTAATTCAGCACGCCTGGCTTCAAGTCAGAATCGATCACGGCGTGGTAGCGTCCCGGTTTCAGCTTCTCTCGCTGCTGATGCGTCAAACAAAAACCCCAGCGCCGCGCGTAGTAGGAGGTGATGTACGGAATCGCGTCTGGCTGATTGGAAAGTGAATACAGGTGCTTGTTCAATTCTTCCAACTCAAGCCATTGGTCAACCGGTTCTGAATAGCCGACCACGTGCAGATTGTGGTCCCTGAAGTCGATGATGCGCGTGCCAGATTCGTCGAGCACATAGGCATCGCGGATCGTCCATTCATCGGGAACTTTCCAGTCAAAGGCTTGAGTTCCTGAGGGCACGCTCAAAATTTTGAGGTCTGGCAGCAGATTCTTGATGTAGGTCAGTGTGGAGCGGACACCATCGCCAGTTAAGCTGCGGCATATTGGAAACAAATCATGTGCCCATCCGTGCATTTGGGCGCCAATGTCTTGCGCGCTCATCATGAAACGCCCTCAAAATCGCTAACAACAAACCGACGACCCAGTCGGTTCAGTTCAGGCTCAACCCATGTTCGTGAATTTTGATCCAACAGGTAGAGCGGATCACGCTGCAATTGGTCTTGCCAGAATTGGCAAAGCAGCGAGATGTCAATCAGCAACACCTCGGACCCAGGTGCTTTGAAAGCCTGGACGATGCCTTGCGATTGGGCATCTGAACGCAGTTTGACCCAGTCGTACTCTAATGTTTTTCCCATGGGTCGGCAGTGGTAATTCAAGTGCACCGGAATTTCGATACGGTCTTGGCCTTGAACCACACCCATGAACAATTTGTCGTAGCGGTATACAGGGCCACCGGTCAATCGCTCGATGTAGTGGATCAATGTCAAACTGGAAAATGGCGCGCCATACATCAGCACCTTCCCACCTGCGCGATGTAGCAAGCCAAATACGGTGTTCATGCCAAATGGATCGACATCACCAGCGCATGGCAGCGATGGTTCAGCGGGCATGCTGCAAGAAAAATTAAATACGGGTGGGCCACAGCGCCCAGCGGCCCATTGTGTGCGCGCATGTTCCGTTAGTACGCCGACTTGCGAAACATCATGAGCAGGCGTGTAGATCCGCGTACGGGTGAAGTCGTAGTTGAACGATGGGATGAATAAAGGACGATCGCCGCTGATGGCAAGCAGTGCCGCCATGTGACGGGCCAGCATCAACTTGGGGTCACTGGTATGGGTAATGGCCGCTCGGGCGCGAAACACATCTGCATGCGCAAGCATTGGCGAGGCTGCATTTCCCTTGCTGGTCGTCAATGCTTTTTGTATCGATTCAATCAAAGGGTTCACGCCGTACTCCCCGCATCAACAGTGAGGGTGGTGCCATTGATCATGGCACCACCCTCACCCAGTAAAAATGATACCGAAGCCGCCACTGACTCCACAGAGGCGAGTTTGCCGGATGGGCT
>JANMEO010000095.1:0-10205 GCA_031376995.1 Burkholderiales bacterium | reverse complement strand
AGAACGGAAACATCTGACAAACATGGGCATAAGACGGCGCTTTAGCCCCAGACTCCTGCAGTTTGGCGGCTCCGGCCGGCTCGCGGTTGGCTGTCAGCAAGGGCCGGGCAGGATGTATATACCCGTCGGAACTGAAGATGCTGTGTCTTCAAAGGGTAACGGGCCAGCAGGCTTGCGTGCTGCCACGCGTGCCGGCCGGAGCCGCCAAACTGCAGGAGTCTGGGGCTAAAGCGCCGTCTTATGCCCATGTTTGTCAGATGTTTCCGTTCTTTGAATGCTGCTTTTACAGAACCATCTAGCGGCCTACATTCCGTCTGACCCTCAACCGATGGAGATCCGTGATGCAAGTAAGGCAGGTCGAATCACGTTGCTGGTGCCGAAGAATTTCAACAAAACGGAGTGATGAATGAATGAACTGACGATGGGTCTTATGGGCAACTTTGGCCTGCTTTTGCCAATCGTGGTCGTCGTGGCCTTGGTCTTGTACCTGGTGCCTATCCCCCTGTGGGTCGCTGCCTGGGCATCCGGTGCCCCAGTGGGCATGTTCACCTTGGTTGCCATGCGTTTGCGCCGCGTTCCGCCGGGCACGGTGGTGACGGCGCGGATCAGTGCGGTGAAGGCTGGCCTGGATATTTCGATCAACGACCTAGAAGCGCATTACCTGGCCGGTGGGAATGTCGTGAGAGTTGTCAACGCGATGATCTCGGCTGACAAAGCCAACATTCCCCTGCCTTTCAAACGCGCCGCGGCCATCGATCTGGCCGGACGCGATGTGCTGGAAGCCGTGCAGATGTCGGTCCTCCCAAAGGTGATCCAGACGCCGAAGATCGCAGCGGTCGCCAAGGACGGCATCCAGTTGATTGCCGTGTGCCTGGTCACGGTTCGGACCAACATCGACCGGCTGGTCGGCGGCGCTGGCGAGGAAACGATCATCGCCCGCGTTGGCGAAGGCATGGTCAGCACCATCGGCTCCTCGGCCAGCCACAAGAGCGTGCTCGAGAGCCCGGATCACATCTCCAAGCATGTCCTGTCCAAGGGCCTGGACGCGGGCACGGCCTACGAGATCCTGTCGATCGACGTATCGGACGTGACCGTGGGCGAGAACATCGGCGCCAAGCTGCAGATCGACCAGGCCAACGCCGACAAGCAGATCGCCCAGGCCAAGGCCGAAGAGCGCCGGGCCATGGCTGTGGCCCTCGAACAGGAGATGAGAGCGCGAGTCGTCGAAGCCGAGTCCGAAGTGCCTAGAGCCATGGCCGAGGCGTTCCGCAAGGGCCATATCGGCATCATGGACTACTACCGCATGAAGAACTTGCAGGCCGACACGGCCATGCGGCAGGAGATTGGCAGCGTCGATGACACCCGCGTCGCGGTTGCCGAGTAGCGGCGAGGTCGCTCGTGCAGAACCCAACAGATAGCCTGATCTACCTTCTTGTGCTTGCCGTGGTCTACGTGGCGAGCTACTTGTTAAAGCGCTTCGCCCCGAAGATGGAGCCGCAGCCACTGCAAGCTGAAGTTGATGATGGGCCGACGGCACAGGAGCCGGTGCCGATCGGCCTGGCTGCGGCATCGATCGCTTCGTTCACCCCGCTGCCTGGGCCGCAGGTCGCGGTGGCGAAGCCAATACTGCCAACACAGCCGCGAGGCCAATTTCAGAGGCTCGCTTTGATGGGCTCAAAGCGGAACAAGCAAACCGCCATCGCGATGGCAGCGATTCTTGGCCCCTGCATGGCACTCGAAGCCGCCGGCAATCCGGCATCGCTCGGACGCTGAGCAGGGCCTCGACGCGGATACCCCTCAGGACTGAAGATGCTGTGTCGCCATCGTAGCTTGCATCTTTGTGTGGCGGTGCGCCCATTCACGTGATCTGCAGGTACATCGAGCAACAGCAAACACCGCATTGGGCCCCAATACCCCGTCTCAGTGAGTTTGGCCAAGGTCGGGGCCCAATCAGAATAAGACCCTACTGCGCAGGGTTCCCTCCACGTTGGCTAGCTTGGCGAGCGCAAGTTCTGAGTGGGCCGAGTCAATGTCAATCACCACATAACCTAGAGAGTCACGCGTTTGCAGGTACTGCGCCGAAATGTTGATGCGGTTATCAGAGAACACCTGGTTGATGCTAGAGAGTACGCCAGGCACATTGCGGTGAATGTGTAGCAACCGGTGCTTGCCGGGGTGGGCCGGCAATGCAACTTCAGGGAAGTTGACCGAGGAGGTCGAGGTGCCGTTGTCGCTGTACTTGATCAGTTTTTCGGCCACCTCAATGCCAATATTTTCTTGCGCCTCCAGCGTCGAGCCGCCAATGTGCGGCGTGAGGATGGCGTTGTCCAGACCCCGCAGCGGAGACTCAAACACATCGTTGTTGCTTTGAGGCTCCAAAGGGAACACGTCAATGGCGGCGCCCAGCAGCTTCCTTTCCCGCAAGGCCTGCGCCAGCGCGTGAATGTCGACCACGGTGCCGCGCGAGGCATTGATCAGCACACTCTCGGGCTTCATCACCGCCAACTCCGGCGCACCCATCATGCCCTGCGTGGAGGGTGTCTCGGGGACATGCAAAGTAACCACATCAGCCTGGGTCAACAAGTCCTCCAGGCGAGGTACCTGGCGGGCGTTGCCCAGTGACAGCCGAGTCACTACGTCAAAGAAAATCACCCGCATGCCCAAGGATTCGGCCAGCACCGAGAGCTGCGAACCTATGGCACCGTAGCCCACAATGCCCAGTGTCTTGCCCCGAATCTCGAACGCGTGGTTGGCCGACTTGAGCCAGCCGCCTCGATGCGCCATGGCACTTTTTTCAGGCACACCGCGCATCAACAAAATGGCCTCGGCAAGCACCAGTTCGGCCACCGAACGGGTATTGGAATACGGCGCATTGAATACGGCAATGCCCCGCTCACGCGCGGCATCCAGGTCCACCTGGTTGGTACCAATGCAAAAGCAACCGACGGCAGCGAGCTTGCTGGCGTGGACGAGTACCTCGGCGGTGAGCTGGGTGCGCGAACGGATGCCCATAAAATGCACATCTGCCATTTTGGCTTTCAATTCAGCACCGTCCAGCGAGCCCGGTAAACACTCGATTTGCGAGTAGCCGGCAGCCTGCAGCAGCTGGACTGCGGAGGGGTGGATGCCTTCGAGCAACAAGAATTTGATCTTGTTCTTGTCGGTGGAGGTTTTGGGCGGGAGGCTAAGGGTTTCAGAAGCGGGGGTTTGCATGGCGAACCTTTGGAAAGAGTAGGAAGAATTTGGGTGCCGGGCATGGCACCCTTGAGAGGGCCCAGGCCGTCTAAACTGCCACCACCTCAAGCTCAGGCTCAATGGTGCGCACCAGGTTCTGAATGGCGCCCAGCGTGCCGGAAATGGAGCTGGGGCAACTGCCACAGGCGCCCTGGTAGTGGATGCTGAGGTAATTGCCGGCTAAGCCCACCACATGCAGGTCACCGCCATCAGCTTTCAGCGCGGGGCGGATACGTTCATTGAGCAAGTCGCAAATAGCCTCCAGGCGCGCCTGGTCTTGCTTGCTGAGGTTGGCGATCGAAGCACGGGCTGAAAACACAGCCGCAGCCGACTGCGCTGCGGCTGCAGGCGCAGCGCGCAGTGGCGTGGCGATGAGGCGGACCAACTCAGGCCAGTCGGCACCACCGTCTTGTGTGACGGTGAGCCAGCGGTCGACAAAAAACACATTGCTCACATGGGGAATGGCGAACAACGCAGACCCCAGCGGGTCGTCCTTGGCCTGCCCTGCATTTTCATACGAATGCGAGACGCCCCAGGTCAGCGGCTCATGTAAGGTGAACTTGACGGCATTGGGGTTCGGCGTGTCAACTATTTCTGCAATTTTGGGCATGCTGACCTCCTGAAAAATTTCATGATTCCGTGCTGGTCGTGCCTTGCGAACTGAAAGCCGCCAGCAAGGTATGCCAAGGCAGAATTGCGCATTTGACGCGCGTGGGCAAGTCGCGCATGCCGGCAAAGACCGCCAGCCGCCCGATCTGGTTGGGCTGGCTCAGGTCCAACTTGCCGGTGGCCATGGCCAGGAATTCATGGGTCAGCGCCTGGGCCTGCTCGCGCGTCTTGCCCTTCACGGCAGCCGTCATCATCGAGGCCGACGCCTTGCAAATCGCGCAGGATTCGCCGTGGAACGCGATCTGCTCTATGGCTTCGCCCTGCAGATGCAGCGCCACGCTCAGGTGGTCGCCGCATAGCGGGTTGTGGCCCTCAGCATGGTGGCTGGGATGTTCCAGCATGCCGTAGTTGCGCGGCTTTTTGTTGTGGTCCAGGATGACTTCCTGGTAGAGCGCTTTGTAGTCAGCCATCAGGCAAACAGGGTCTGCACGCTGCGCAGGCCTGCCACCAGCGCATCGACTTCCGCCATGTTGTTGTAAAAAGCAAACGAGGCGCGCGTGGTGGCAGGCACCTTGAAGCGCGTCATCACCGGCTGTGCGCAATGGTGGCCGGTGCGCACCGCAATGCCGTCCTGATTCAACAACGTGCCCACATCATGCGGGTGGATGCCGTCCAGCGTGAAGGACAGCACCGCCGCCTTGTCTTGGGCCGTGCCGATGAGGCGAAGGCCGGGCAGCGCGCTGAGCTGAGTGGTGGCGTACTGCAGCAGTGCGTGCTCATGGCGGGCAATGGCGTCCATGCCGATGGCCGACAGGTAATCGACCGCTGCACCAAGGCCGATGGCCGCGGCAATCGGCGGCGTGCCGGCTTCGAACTTGTAGGGAATCGTGTTGTAAACCGTCTTCTCGAACGACACCGACAAGATCATGTCGCCACCACCCTTGAAGGGCTGCATTTTTTCAAGCAGCTCAGCCTTGCCGTAAAGCACGCCGATACCGGTCGGCCCGCACAGCTTATGGCCCGAAAAAGCGTAGAAGTCGCAGTCGAGGTCCTGCACGTCAACGGCCAAGTGTGGAGCGGCCTGCGCCCCATCAATCAACACCCGAACGCCGCGCTCGTGCGCCAGCGAAATCATCCGCTTGACCGGGTTGATGCTGCCCAGCGCATTGGAAACATGGCTCACGCCGACCAGTTTGGTGCGCGCGTTGAGCATCGACTCGAACTCATCCAGGCACAACTCGCCGGCGTCGTTGATCGGCAACACGCGGATGATGGCGCCAGTTTCTTCGGCCAGCATCTGCCACGGCACGATGTTGGAGTGGTGCTCCAGCGTGGTCAAAATAATCTCGTCACCAGCTTTGACGAACTTGCGGCCGTAGCCTTGCATGACCAGGTTGATGGCGTCGGTGGTGCCGCTGGTGAAAATCACCTCGCGCTCGTCGGGTGCGTTGATGAAACGCTGCAACTTGACGCGCGCTTCCTCGTAGGCGGCGGTCGCCCGCTCAGACAGGGTGTGCACCGCGCGGTGGATGTTGGCGTGCTCCGTGCTCTGGTAGCGCAACAAGCGGTCTATGACAGGCTGCGGCATTTGGCTCGATGCGGCGTTGTCCAAATAGACCAGTGCCTTGCCTTCGACCGCCATTTGCAGGATGGGAAAGTCGGTACGCACGCGCTCGACATCGAAGGCAGGCATGAGTACAGCCGGGCTCATATCGGATTGGCGGGCGTTCATGGCTGGCTGCTGGTTTGCGCCTGCATGCGCTGTTGAAGCTGGCGCTTGAGCGATGCCACGGGGATGCGCTCGATGATTTCGGCGCCGAACGCATAGGTCAGAAGCTGGCGCGCGGCGCTCTCAAGCAGGCCGCGGCTCTGCAGGTAGAACACTTCTTCCGCATCGAGCTGGGCAATCGTGGCGCCATGGGTGCATTTCACATCGTCGGCAAAAATCTCCAGTTGCGGCTGGGTGTCGACCTGAGCCTGCTCGCTCAGCAGCAGATTGCGGCTGAACTGCTGGGAGTCGGTGTGCTGCGCACCGGTGCGCACCATCACGCGCCCATTGAAGACGGCGCGTGCGCTGCCATCCACAATGCACTTGTGCAACTGGCGGCTGGTGCTGTGCGGCTGGGCGTGGTCCACAAAACTGTGGGTGTCGGCCAGTTGCTTGCCGCCCATCAGCGCCAGCCCGCCGAGCGCGCATTCAGCGCCCTCGGCAAGCGTCACGCACAGGTTGTAGCGCGAGAGCTGTGCACCCAGTGCCACGCTCACCGACTGGTAGTGGGCCTTGCGCCCTACGGACACCGCACTGTTGCCGATGTGAATCGATTGTGGTCCATCGCGCTGCACGCGAACATGGGTGACTTGGGCCTGGTCGGCCAGCACAAGCTCAGTCACCGGGTTGACAAAGTAGGCCTGCTTGGCAGCTTCTTGCAGCGCGACATAATCTTCAATCAGCGTCATGCTGCACCTGGCTTCGGCCAGTAGCAGGCAACGTGGGTGGCACACGGCACCCGCTTGTGTGGCGACAAACAACAGATGCACTGGCGCGGCCAAGGCTACATGGCGGGGCACGACCAGCACCGAAGCGTCTTGCATGAATGCGGTATTGAGCGCGGCAAAAACGTTGTCGCCCAATGTCATCTGACTGCCCAAGTGGGCCTCCAGAGCTGCGGCATGGGTCGTTAAGGCGGTCTTCAAGTCGGTCACCACAACACCGTCATCCATCGCCGGGCTGGACAAGTCCGGCGCATACAAACCGTCGACAAAGACCAAGCGGGTAGCCGCCTCGTCCAGGCAAAAATGGGCAATATCGGCAGGCTGCAACCGGATGTCCGGGCGCACGGGCCCAAACGTGTGGTGGTGCAGGGGCGCAAGATGGGTAAAGCGCCAGGCTTCATCGCGCAGCGTGGGCATGGCCAGCGCCCCCAACGTAGCGTGCGCCTGGTCGCGCAGGGCATTCAGGGGTGCCCATGAACTCGGCGCTGGCAGCGGCCAGTCAGCCAGCATCTTGTTCAGGCGATCAACTGCGGGCGCACGAAGGGCGATGGCGGTACTCATGCGCTGACCTCTTCAGCCCTCGCCCCACCTGCTGCTTCATGCTCCGCGCTGACCCAGTCGTAGCCGCGTTTTTCAAGCTCCAGCGCAAGTTCCTTGCCACCTGTCTTGATGATGCGCCCGGCCCCCATCACATGCACATAATCGGGCACGATGTAGTTCAAGAGCCGTTGGTAGTGTGTGACCAGAACCACAGCGTTGTCGGAGTTGATGAGTTGGTTCACACCCTGCGACACAATGCGCAGCGCATCAATGTCCAGGCCGGAATCAGTCTCGTCCAGCAAAGCCAGGCGCGGCTCCAGCAGGGCCATCTGCAGGATTTCATTGCGCTTTTTCTCGCCGCCCGAGAAGCCTTCGTTGACGCTGCGCCCCAGAAAATCTGGGTTCATCTCTAGCAGCTTCATCTTTTCGCGCACAAAGTCGTCGAATTCCAGCGGGTCCAGTTCCTCCCTACCGCGCTGGGCTTGCATCGTGTTGTAGCTCAGGCGCAAAAACTGGCTGTTGGCTACGCCGGGGATTTCAATCGGGTACTGGAAGCCGAGAAAAACGCCTGCCAGGGCGCGCGCCTCTGGAGCCAGCGCCAGCAGGTCCTGGCCTTCAAACTCGACCGTGCCTGCGGTCACCGTGTAGGCCTTGTGGCCCGCTAGAATCTTGGCAAAGGTGCTCTTGCCCGAGCCGTTAGGACCCATGATGGCATGCACCTCACCGCGGCGCACAGTGAAGTCCAGCCCTTTGAGCATGCCGATGCCATTGACGCTAGCGCACAGGCCACGCACTTGCAGCAATACCGGGCTATTGGGGTTGATCATCCGACGGCTCCTTCGAGTTTGAAGCCCAGTAGCTGGGTGGCTTCAACTGCAAACTCCAGGGGCAATTGTTGAAAAACATCCTTGCAGAATCCATTGATGATCATGGACACGGCGGCTTCGGCACTGATGCCACGCTGGGCAAAATAAAACAGCTGGTCTTCGCCAATCTTGGACGTAGACGCTTCGTGCTCGACCTGAGCTGTGGGGTTACGCACCTGAATGTAGGGAAAGGTGTGGGCGCCGGACTTGTCGCCGATCAGCATCGAGTCACACTGGGAATAATTGCGTGCGCCGGTGGCCTTTGGCATCACCTTGACCAGGCCGCGGTAGCTGTTGTTGGACTGCCCGGCAGAGATGCCTTTACTCACAATGGTGCTGCGTGTGTTCTTGCCCAGGTGGATCATCTTGGTGCCGGTGTCGGCTTGTTGGTGGTGGTTGGTCACCGCCACCGAGTAAAACTCACCCACAGAGTTGTCACCCCGCAAAATCACAGAGGGGTATTTCCAGGTGATGGCCGAGCCGGTCTCCACCTGCGTCCAAGAAATGCGCGAATTCACGCCCTTGGCCAGGCCCCGCTTGGTGACAAAGTTGTAGATGCCACCCACGCCGTCTTCATCACCCGCGTACCAGTTCTGCACTGTCGAGTACTTGATCTCGGCGTTGTCCAGGGCAACCAGTTCCACCACTGCGGCGTGCAACTGGTTGCTGCTGAAGGCGGGGGCCGTACAGCCTTCCAGATACGACACCGAGGCACCCTCTTCGGCCACGATCAGCGTACGTTCGAACTGGCCCGACTCCTCGGTGTTGATGCGAAAGTAAGTCGATAAATCCATTGGACACTTCACCCCTTTGGGGATGAAACAAAACGAGCCGTCGGTGAACACCGCCGAGTTGAGTGCTGCGTAGTAGTTGTCGCCGGTTGGAACTACCGTGCCGAGGTACTTTTGCACCAGTTCGGGGTATTCCAGCACGGCCTCCGACATGGAACAAAAGATGATGCCGACCTCAGCCAACTTGGCCTTGTACGTGGTGGTCACCGACACGCTGTCAAAAATCACATCCACGGCCACGCCGGCCAGCGCCATGCGCTCGTGCAGCGGCACACCGAGTTTTTCAAAGGTGCGCAGCAGCTCGGGGTCGACCTCGTCCATGCTGCCGAGCTTGGGCTTTTGTTTAGGCGCGGCGTAGTAGCTGATAGCCTGAAAGTCGATCTTCGGGTAATGCACGTTGGGCCAGGTCGGCTCGGTCATCAGCAGCCATGCCCGAAAGGCACGGAGCCGAAATTCGAGCAGCCACGCGGGCTCGTTTTTCTTTGCAGAAATCATGCGGATGGTGTCTTCGCTGAGTCCCTTGGGCGCGACATCGGATTCAATGTTGGTGACGAATCCGTGCTTGTACTTTTGGTTAACCAGTTGCTGCAGCACGGCGCTCATGGCGCTTCCTTGGTCTGACGGTCCAATATCTCTACTGCGGCGCCGGTCCCGGGCTTCTTCACATTGAAGCTCTCGCCGCATCCGCACTCGCTGTCCACATTGGGGTTGTCAAATTTGAAGCGCTGCGTGAGGCCTTCAGTGACGAAGTCGATGTGCGAGCCATCGAGAGCCAGCAGGCTTTCGGCATTGACAAACAAGCGAACGCCTTGTGACAGAAAGCTGTGTTCGCCGGGCCGAATCTCGTCGGCCAGCTCGAAGGTGTGGGCCAGGCCCGTGCAACCCACGTTCTTGACGCCGATGCGCAGCGCGATGCCCGAGCCACGTTTGTCGAGCTGGCGCCTGATCTGCGCGGCGGCCCGTTCTGTCAGTGTCATGGTCATTTGTTGAACTCCCTGTTCGAAAGTGTGCTCGCCGAAAACCGCAGAAGACACATCACAAAATGCCTTTGGATCCGTTCAATTCGTTTTCAACCAACCGGTGGCATGGCGTTGTCCGCTTTGGGGCGGTTACAGTGAAAACCCTCTTGTCAGAATGGATACTTGAGTAATTTAGTCAAGTATAGGCGGTGAGTAGAGATTTGAGGGGGTCCTTGCCCAAAACTGCGGCTAACAGTAGGGCCATTCCAATCGCCGTGAGTTGCCAACACAGCATCTTCAGTTCCGAGAGGTCAAGCACTCAGCCCCCCCCAAACAGGTACCGGCTTAAATGCAGACTCCGGTTCTGTCGCACATGGACGCCCCCGGTTTGCCAAGTCTTCAATTCATGATGGTTCAAAGGTAAAGATTGCACCCGTACATTCGGACTTGATTGCGACTTTAAGTCGCTGTCCCTGACGGGATTTGTTGGTTGGCACCTCAATCGCATTAAGGATTTGCGATAAACCAGGGACACTACCTGTAGGGTTTGATCGAAGCCTGCCAACCACCAATATACCCCTCGGAACTGAAGATGCCGGATCGCTGAGCCGTTTTGAAAACGGATCTGCGGCGTTGTAAATGCTCGCGATACCAAATGGTATCGCTGTGCTTTACGCCTTGCATCTCCATTCTCAAAACGACCCATCGACCCA
>JANMEO010000071.1:0-3017 GCA_031376995.1 Burkholderiales bacterium | reverse complement strand
AATATACCCGTCGGAACTGAAGATGCTGGGTCGATGGGTCGTTTTGAGAATGGAGATGCAAGGCGTAAAGCACAGCGATACCATTTGGTATCGCGAGCATTTACAACGCCGCAGATCCATTTTCAAAACGGCTCAGCGACCCAGCATGTTCAGTTCCGACGGGTATATACCCATCTTCAGTTCCGATGGGTATAGCAGCCGAGTCTCTTCAGTCTCAATGCCTGGCGCATCATAAGTGCTCTAACAAGCTGATGGGTTCACAATCGGGCTTGAATCCTCTTTCAATTTGATTTCTCCCCCATGGCCTCTCATCTCACTGCAGCGTCCTCGAGTTCTTGTGCCCAATTGATCGATTGGCAGGGTCAGCCTGCAATTTCGTTGCGCGCTCCTGACGGGGCCAGTGCCTTGATTTTGCTGCAGGGCGCACAAATTTTGTCTTGGCAGCGCCCAGGGGGTCAAGAGCAGCTCTATCTCTCCGATCAGGCTGTCTATGCCACCGGGCAACCCGTTCGAGGGGGCGTGCCCGTAATTTTTCCTCAGTTTGAAAATCGGGGCCCTTTGCCACGCCACGGTTTTGCTCGCACCACACGCTGGACCTTGGAATATGCAACGGCTTCGCGTCTTGATGCGTTGGCTGTGCTGGCTTTGCAAGATAACGATGCCACGCTGGCCTTGTGGCCTCATACATTTGGGGCCGAGCTGACAGTGCGAGTCAGTGCAAATCGACTGGACTTGGAGCTGGCCATCAACAACAGCAGCCTGGCATCGTTCGAATTCACGGCAGCATTGCACACCTATTTGCAGGTCGATGCGTTGGCTCATGCACGCCTCGATGGGTTGCACCGGTTGCGCTACCAAGATAATGTACGCGGCACCGAACAAATTGAAATCTACGAAACTTTACAAACGACGGGTGAGATCGACCGGGTTTATTTCGACGCGGCCCGCGAGCTTATCCTCAGTGATGGAGGGCGGCGTCGGCGCATCAGCATGGTGGGCTTTCATGATGTGGTGGTATGGAATCCGGGCCCTGAGCGCTGTGCCATGCTTGCAGACATGCCCACAGAGGGCTACCAGCACATGTTGTGCGTTGAGTCAGCCGTGATTGGGGCGCCCATCGCATTAGAGGCTGGAGCTGAGTGGGTGGGCCGCCAGTCGATCGAATACCTGGAGCCTTGAGCCCTCTGGATACCTGCGGCTTTCTAAGGAACAGGCACAGTCTTGATCATGGCGCGCACCTGTTCAATGCGCCCGCGTCCAGCCTGAGCGACAGGCACCAATCGGTGGGCGGCAGCCTGCGGCAAGATGGCTTGAAGATCATCGGGTGAGACGTGGCTGCGCCTGGCCAGCAGGGCTCGTGCTTTGGCGGCCCGCAAGATGGCAATCCCCGCTCGAGGGCTCAAGCCTTCAACAAACCACGCATTGCTACGGGTGGCTTTGATCAAGGCTTGAAGATAATCCAGCAAGGGCTCCGAGACATGAACCGACTGCACCGCTTGCTGAGCGGCTTGCAGCTCAACAAGCGTGATCAGGGGCTTAAGCTGCCGAATGGCCTCGCGTTTGTCCTGGCCAGTCAACAACTCGCGCTCACTGCGTTCACTGGGGTACCCCAGTGTGATGCACATTAAAAAGCGGTCTAGCTGGCTTTCGGGCAGGGGATAAGTGCCTAGCTGATCGGTTGGGTTTTGTGTGGCAATGACGAAAAAAGGCTCTGGGAGTCGGCGCGTTTCACCCTCCAAAGTCACTTGCCGCTCTTCCATGGCTTCTAAGAGGGCGCTCTGAGTTTTGGGCCCAGCACGGTTAATCTCATCGGCCAAGAGCACCTGCGAAAAAACCGGGCCAGGGTGAAACACAAAGTTCTCTTTGCTGCGCTCATACACACTGACCCCCACTAAATCACTGGGCATCAGGTCGGCGGTGAACTGCACCCGCGAAAATCGCAGACCCAGCGTCACCGCCAGAGCGTGTGCCAGCGTGGTCTTGCCCACCCCAGGTACGTCTTCAATCAACAAATGCCCACCCGCCAAAAGGCAAGCTAAACAGTCAGTCACTTGCGTGTGCTTGCCCACAATCACACTGTCGACCTGCGCCACCAGTTGGCTCAAGCGCTCAGCCAGGCGGTCGGCAGGCAAGCTGGTGGGGTTGATTGGGCGCACGGTCGTCACGGGTTATTCCTCGTCAGTGGCTGCTGGCTCATAGTATGCGTTATCGACTCGAACCTGAGGGCCTTGAATGGGTGCGCTGATGAAGGAGGCCGTGCCCCTACACTGTTCATCCCCCTGATCCATTTTGCTTTTGCCCTGATGTTTAAAACCCGTGAACTCGAAGAACTGTTGAGTGCTTTGCTCCAGCCTACATTGCTCAATGATGTGGGCATTTTGGGCGCTTGTTTGCTCTGTGCTTGGGGCATTGTGCGTTTGATGCGAGGCCATGTCAGCACAGCCGGTTCGGTTTGGTACGGCAAACGAATTGTGGACGGCGTGCTGTTTCCGCTGGTAGCCTTGACGTTGGCTTATGTTGCCAAAGCCGTCTTGTTTGACATCGTCAACCCTGCGGTCTTCAAGCTTGCGATTCCAATTTTGCTAGCACTGGCGGTGATTCGGCTGGTCGCTACCGTGTTGTCTGCGGCATTTCCTGATTCAGGCTGGCTGCGTCGCCTAGAGCGTAGCATCTCTTGGTTGGCCTGGCTGGCCATGGTGCTTTGGGTCACTGGGGTGATGCCGATTGTTCTTGAGTCGATGGAAGAGGTGAGCTGGAAGATGGGTGCCAGCACCATGACACTGCGCAAGCTTGTTGAAGGTTCGCTGGTCGCGACGCTGGTGTTGATCCTGTCGTTGTGGTTGTCTTCTGTGATTGAGAAGCAACTGCTTCGTGGCTCTGGTGATCTCTTGTCACTGCGGAAAATGGCTGCCAATCTGGTGCGTGCCGGGTTGCTATTCATCGGGTTGCTGTTGGGCTTGTCTGCCGTGGGCATTGATTTCACCGCTCTGAGCGTGTTGGGGGGGGCTGTGGGGGTG
>JANMEO010000056.1:0-2312 GCA_031376995.1 Burkholderiales bacterium | reverse complement strand
CGTCGTCATGGGTCAGCAACGCGGGCTTGTCGCCGACGGGAGGCGCAAAGTTACACACCAAGTGAGCAACTGGGGTTTGCAGCCCGCCTTCAGGGCGTAACCAGCGGCCCCGAACATCATCCATCCAGGCACCTGGGCGCTTGCCAGGGCGCGCATAGAGGTCGAGATAAAACTGGCCGATGGTTTGACTCTGGCCTGCGGCATCACGTCGCTCCAGTTTGAAAAATCGCACGCTGGAGTGCCAGACAGGCGCATTGTCAGGGTGCACGCTGACTTCAAACAGCGTCTCGATGATTCGAAACAAGCCTTCTAGCACCTTGGGTTCAGTGAAATACTGCTTGACAGTTTGCTCACTGAACGCATAACGAGATTCTTTGAGTTGCTCACTGGCATAGGGAATGTCCCATGCGAATAAAGAAGTGAGCCCGAGTTTTTCTCGAGCAAACGTTTGCAATTCAGCCAGGTCGCTTTCAGCGTAGGGTCTGGCGCGACGGGCCAGGTCTTGTAAAAAGCTGATGACCTGAGCGGGTGAGTCAGCCATTTTGGGCACCAAAGAGACTTCGGCATAGCTGCTATACCCCAAAATCTGGGCCTCTTCCTGGCGAAGCTTCAGCAGCTCGGTCATGACCGAGGTGTTGTCCAGTGTGGGGTCGCCGAGCTCGCTGGCGCGTGTGACGTTGGCGGTGTAGAGCCGCTCGCGCAGGCCGCGGTGATGGCTGTATTGAATGACCGGGAAGTAGCTGGGAAAGTGGAGGGTGATCTTGTGGCCCTCTTTCCCCTCTTCATGGGCTGCTGCGCGGGCTGCGGTCTTGATGTCTTCGGGTACGCCCTTCATTTCCTCATCATTGGCATAGTAAGCATAGCGATCAGTTGCGTCGAGCACGTGCTCTGAAAATTTTTGCGACAGCTCGGCCTGCCGTTCTTGAATGGAGGCAAAGCGTGCTTTGGCTTCACCACGCAATTCGGCGCCGGAAAGTACAAAATTTTGCAGGGCCTTAGTCAGGGCTTGGTGGCGAGCTGCGCTGAGCTGGGGGCCTTGTGCAGCCATGACCGCTTTATATTTTGCATACAGTCGCTCATCAGCCGCAACGCGAGTGTTGAACTCCGTAATGATGGGCAAGCAGTCGTTGTAGGCCGCTCGAAGTGAAGGCGTATCGGCAACCGCATTGAGGTGAGCCACCGCGCCCCATGAGCGACCCAAACGCTCTGTGGCCACATCAAGCACAGCGCTCAGTTGCTCGTAGTCGGCAGGAAAATTGCTGGCGGTGACCTGGTCCAAAGCGGTCTGCGCTTGAGCCACTAATGAATCGACTGCTGGGCGCACATGCTCAGGTCGTATGTCATCAAAACGGGGGAGGTCTGTGTGAGCGTTTTTAGTGACTAGAAGTGGGTTAGTCATGAGCCATGTGAGTGAGCAAAGGTGTGCTCATTCTCGCTCGCTTTCTATACCGATTGGACGCGATGCTGCCGAGCTGAGAGTGATGAAGGCAATATGGTGCATGGGGCAAGAGGCTATGCAGGCGTGGGCCGACAGGTTCAGCCAATTTGTTTGTTGCTTGGCAGGTCCATGGCGTCGGTGTCCACACCCTGATCGGAACAACAGGATGGCGGCTGGCAAAGGGGGGCGGGTTGGCGCAGGGGCGGGGGCTGCGCGTGGTGGCACCCGATTGAGCGCCGCCGTGCTGGCTTGGCGCCGTCTCGGCCACTGCCATCAGTTGGCCTCGGGCCTTGTTGAATATGACTCGGAAGAACTGCTTGTTCATGCGGGGCTCTTGGACTTCTTTTGTGGTTTTTTGGAGGTTTTTTTGAATAGGTCGTATTGAGCTGAAAGCCGCCATTGATGAATTGATCTGGGAAGCCTTCGGATTGGCTCAAGGGGCGTCCCAAAAAGACGTCATAGACCCAGAGGCCCGAACACCGGCCCACAGCAGCGCCTCGCACGTCCAGCACTATGCCGATGAGGTCGGGGCTGCCAGCAAGGCGATTGAGGGCCTGCTCAAGCTGGAAACGGGTGACCCGACATCACCAACTCGCAAGAGCTGGACTGGCTGACTTCTTAGCTCTGCGCGGCAGCGCCTGATTCAAGTTCGATCAAAGGTGCATCGCTCCAACGCAGCCCATTGCGATCAAATATACCCATCAACCCAGCATCTTCAGTTCCGATGGGTGGCGGTGTCAAGGCTGAAGTGCAACACCTGAGGGGGTATTTTTTCCCGAATTTTTTCGATCAATTCGCTGTAGACCTCGCGAGGTGTTCGAAAGCCGAGGACTTTGCGAGGACGGTCGTTAAGAGCGCTTTCGATATAGGCCAG
>JANMEO010000038.1:0-5320 GCA_031376995.1 Burkholderiales bacterium | reverse complement strand
TTTGCATGCGCCGTACGGTAGCGACTTTTCCCACGGAACGCAAGGGGTTGATGCAACTATTTCGTCACCGCAACTGCCGTGGCAGCACGCGCTGCCACGGCAGTTAAATCAGTTCATGCAGATTTGCCGGAGGGACACGCTTCGGTTGTTAAGCACTCTTCGGTACTGAACAGCCTCGGCCAAATGCAGGGTGTCGATATGGATGACCCCTTGCAAATCAGCCACCGTGCGTGCCACACGAAGCACCCTTTGATAACTGCGGGCTGACCAACCCAGTTGATTGCAGGTGGCCTGAAAAAAGCCAGCGCTGGCGGCACTCAACGCGGCATGAACATCCAACTGCGGGCCACTGAGCGCCGCATTAAAACAGCCTTGGCGCGCCAGCTGCCGATCCAGCGTTTGAGCCACGCGAGCAGCCACTTCAGCGCTGCTGGCGCCTTGGGCTGCAGCAGCCAAGGTGCTCGAGGGCAATGCGGGCACCTCAATTTGCAAATCAATGCGGTCGAGCAAGGGGCCACTCAGTCGGCCTTGATACCGAGTCACAGCCTCTGGGGTGCAACGGCATGCCCGCTGCGGATGCCCGTGGTGACCGCAAGGGCATGGATTCATGGCCGCCAACAACTGAAACCGGGCCGGAAACTCGGCCTGCCGGGCGGCTCGTGAGATGGTAATGCGCCCGCTTTCTAGGGGCTCACGCAGGGCTTCTAAGGCCATGCGTGGAAATTCAGGCAGCTCGTCTAAAAACAACACACCCTCATGAGCCAGTGAAATCTCACCCGGGCGCGGCGGTGACCCCCCACCCACCAGTGCAGCCGCAGTGGCGCTGTGATGCGGCGAACGAAATGGGCGCTGGGCCCATGCGCCGGGCGCAAACCGCCCCGCCAGGCTTAAAACAGCCGCCGAACTCAAGGCCTGCTCGCTGCTCAAAGGTGGCAGCAGTTGAACAAAACGCTGCGCCAACATGGATTTACCAGTGCCAGGGGGCCCCACCAGCAAAGCGCTGTGCCCCCCAGCAGCCGCCACCTCTAGGGCGCGCTTGGCGCCACTTTGGCCTTTCACATCACGCCAGTCTAGACTCGATTCAAGCAAGGCCGAAGCCTGCACATCAGGTTTGGCGAGGGTCAGAGGCAGGCAATGCGGGTTGTTTGCAGGCAGCAATGCTCGCACCACGTCGAGCAGATGGTCGGCCTGATAGACCGTGAGCCCTGGCACCAAAGCGGCTTCACAGGCGCTTGCTGTAGGCAACACCAAGGCGCGCGGAGTGGCACTGCGCCGCACACCCAGCGCCAGCGGCAGTGCGGCGCGCACTGGGCGCACATGGCCTGACAACGACAACTCGCCCACAAATTCAAATTCAGCCAAACGCTGCGCATCAATTTGGCCGCTGGCAGCCAAAATGCCCAGCGCCATAGGCAAGTCAAATCGGCCAGACTCTTTGGGCAGCTCTGCCGGGGCCAGGTTGACCACCACCCGCTGGTTGGTCGGAAAGCTCAACCCGCTGTTGTTTAGGGCTGAACGTACACGTTCTCGAGCTTCTTTGACCTCGGTCTCGGCCAAACCCACCAAAGTGAATTGAGGCAGACCGTTGCTCAGATGAACCTCGACGGTGATGGCCGGCGCATGCAACCCATCAAGCCCACGACTTTGCAAAACAGCGAGTGACATGAGAGCCTGAGGCAAGTTGAAACACCCCAAAGTGTGCAACCACAAGCCCATCGACCCCAGTTGGAAAAAGATACTTATCCAACGAAATCACAAGCGCACTGTGCACTCCACCCATCCATCCTGAAGATGCCATACGTGGCGATGGCACCACAAACTACAGCGCTATCGCACCAATACAGTTGCCAAATGTACGAAGTCAGGCTCAGTAAGGGCAAGATGGGAGATTGTTGCGTGGCACAAAAAATGCTCGTGACTTCACCAGCGTGCTTACAAACTCTAGGAGATCTCCATGAAGCAAACCACTTTTGCCATTGCAGTCATGCTCAGTCTGAGTGCCGCGCCCAGCCTGTCTTTCGCTCAGAGCTCAGTGACATTCAATACGGCGTTAACCAGTGATTACCGGTATCGCGGCATTTCTCAGTCACGTTTCAAGCCTGCCATATCGGCTGGGGTCGATTTCACTGCGCCAGAGGGCTTTTATGTGGGGGCTTGGGCATCCAGCATTAAATGGATCAAAGATTGGGGCGGTGACAGCAGCGCTGAGATTGACGTCTATGCAGGCTACAAAGGCGCCCTGACCAGCAGCGGCATGGGGTTTGACATCGGCGTATTGCAGTATGTTTACCCTAGCGCCAAAACAGCAGCTTGGGACAGCCTTTACAAAGACCCCAACACCACTGAAATTTACGGCGCACTAACAGCCGGCATGGTCACTGCCAAGTTGTCATACGCCCTGACCAACCTGTTTGGTAACTATAACTTTACTGATAACAAAAAGAGCGATGGCAGTTACTACTTTGATCTGACGGCCCCATTTGCCTTGGGTTCTGGCTACACACTCACGCCTCATGTGGGTTATCAGAAAGTAGAGAATATTGCCAATGCCTCTTACACCGACTACGCCCTGACCGTCAGCAAAGAGATCAGTGCCCTGACGCTGAGCGCTGCGGTGATAGGCACTGACGCCGACAAAACGTTCTACGCCGCCCCCACCAATGGCAAAAACCTGGGGCGCTCTAGCCTGGTCGTGGCTGCCAAATATAGCTTCTAAAACATCGTCTGGATCTCAACCCCAACCGCAAGGAGATGACCATGAAAATGGTGACCGCCATTGTCAAACCCTTCAAACTTGACGAAGTGCGTGAAGCCCTGAGCGCCATCGGCGTTCAAGGCATTACGGTCACTGAAGTCAAGGGTTTTGGTCGCCAAAAGGGCCATACCGAGCTGTACCGTGGGGCCGAATACGTGGTCGACTTCTTGCCCAAGGTCAAGATAGAGGCAGCAGTGGACGACTCTATGGTCGAGCAAGTGATCGAGGCGATCGAGGCCGCAGCCCGCACTGGAAAAATTGGCGACGGCAAAATTTTTGTGTCGTCGCTGGAACAAGTCATTCGCATTCGAACCGGTGAAACCGGCAAGGACGCGCTTTGATGCTTGATACCAAAGGGGCAATCACATGAAAAAACTCATCGCAATCGCTGTGCTAGCACTTTACAGCTCGCTGGGCGCCCACTTGGCCTGGGGCCAATCAGCAGCGCCCCAAGACCCGGTGGCCGCACAAGCCTTACAACCGAGCGTAGAGGCACCCATTGCAGCAGCCACCACGGCACCAACTCTTGCAGCAACTGCAGCCGTTGCCAGCCCCATACCGTTACCCAACAAAGGTGACACGGCATTCATGATGACCTCGACGATGTTAGTCATCTTGATGACCATCCCAGGCTTGGCGCTGTTCTATGGCGGCTTGGTCCGCAGCAAAAACGTACTGTCGATCTTGATGCAAGTGTTCATGGTGTTTGCATTGATCTCAGTGCTGTGGGTGTTGTATGGCTACACAGTGGCGTTCACCTCAGGCAGCCCCTATTTTGGGGGCTTGAGCAAATTGTTATTGAGTGGCGTCACGCCTGACTCGGCTGCTGCAACCTTCAGCAAGGGCGTCTACATTCCTGAGTTTGCCTTCATTGCATTTCAAGGGACGTTTGCTGCCATCACCACGGCCTTGATCGTCGGGGCTTTTGCAGAGCGCATCAAATTTTCAGCGGTGCTGGCGTTTTCGGTGCTTTGGTTCACCTTCAGTTATTTACCCATTGCGCACATGGTCTGGTATTGGGATGGCCCCGATGCCATCCGCGATGCAGCAAGCCTTGACGCCGTCACAGCCTCTGCAGGCTTCATTTGGGCCAAGGGAGCGCTCGACTTTGCCGGCGGCACCGTCGTGCACATCAATGCCGCAGTGGCTGGCTTGGTCGGGGCCTACATGGTGGGCAAGCGCATCGGGTATGGCAAAGAGCCCATGCCACCGCACAATTTGGCGCTGACCATGGTTGGGGCTTCTTTGCTGTGGGTAGGCTGGTTTGGCTTCAATGCTGGCTCTAACCTCGAGGCCAACGGGGTGGCCACGCTGGCATTCATGAATACCGTGCTCGCCACAGCTGCAGCCACACTGAGCTGGTCTCTGGGAGAGACGTTGATGAGAGGCAAGGCCTCGATTTTGGGGGCGGTGTCAGGCGCGGTGGCGGGCTTGGTAGCGATCACGCCGGCTTGCGGTTTCGTGAGCGTAGGCGGCGCCTTGGTGATTGGCCTGGTATCGGGCTTGGTTTGCTTGTGGGGTGTTCACAAGCTCAAACAGCTGCTCGGGGCTGACGACGCGCTCGACGTCTTCGGGGTCCATGGCGTTGCGGGCATCACTGGGTCTTTGCTGACTGCAGTCTTTGCATCACCCACTCTGGGCGGCCTGGGCACCTGCGACTATGTGGCCAACACTTGCGGCGGTTTTCCTGGCATTGCGGCCCAACTCTGGATACAAGGCCAGGCTATCTTGATCACCATCGCCATCTCTGGTGTTGTGGCGTTGGTGGCATTCAAGCTGGTCGATCTGGTCATCGGCCTGCGTGTCACCGAAGAGGCTGAGCGCGAGGGCCTGGACATCGCTTCGCATGGCGAGACTGCCTATAACCGATAGACTTTGGGCCTCTGTGGAGTTTGACCGGCACCGTCAGGCGCCGGGTCAACCAGCGGCTCAGGTGCTCTTCCTGCGCTTTCACTTCGACGGCGTGGCGCACTTCGGGCACGTAGACAGCGTGCGCGACCGCAGCGCGCTGCACCCAGGCCGGCTCGCTGCCGCGCGCGAGCGCGCGCGCGGCCAGCGGCAACCGCCACATCACGGCGGCGCCAACCGCGCCGCCGAGCACGAAGATGGCGAGCGCCGCGACCCAGCGCTGCCACTGCGCGCCGGGCAGCGTGTCGGGCGCCTTGCGCCAGGTGACCTGCGCGAGCGCCTGCGGCACCGGCTCGCCGAGCACGCCGTCGAGGCGGGCGCGCAGCGCTTCGGCGTCGAGCGCCCACAGCCGCACCCGCGCCGCGTCGTCAGGGTGCTCACGCAGCCAGGCTTCGACTTCGGCGCGTTGCTCGGGTGGCAACTCGTCGTCGAGCCAGGCGCTCAGCAGGGTGTCGTCGGGGGCGTTCATGGTCGCGCTCGGTTCTGTCAGCTCACGCGGCGCAACGTGTGCGCGGCCAGCGTGGCGTGGGCGGGGCGGCCTTCGAGCAGCGCCCGCAGCGCCGTGCGGCCACGCGAGATTCTCGACATCACGGTGCCGATCGGAATGCGCAGCAGCTCGGCGCATTCGGCATACGACAGCTGTTCGAGCGTGACCAG
>JANMEO010000275.1:0-11701 GCA_031376995.1 Burkholderiales bacterium | reverse complement strand
CATCCCATTACACACATCTCAAGTGCCAACTCAAGCCCACTTGAAGAGAGTGCACACTTAGCTGAATGAAACAATGGACAGAAGAAGAGTTTGAGACCCTATCATTTGGGGATGCCCGCCTGGACAGACGACTGGCGATTTTGACGGAGCAACTGGCGCAAAATCCTGGGTCGAGTATTCCCCAGGCATGCGGTGACTGGGGGCAAACGCAGGCAGCGTATCGTTTTCTAGCAAATGAAGACACCAGTGGGGAGGCTGTGCTGGAGGCCCATGCGAAGGCCAGCATGAAGCGGATGTCGGCGCATCAGGTGGTGCTGTGCCTGCAAGACACGACTGAGCTGAACTTTGAAGGCAAGCAAGCCTAGGGACTGGGGCCTCTGAACTACGAAGCGCAGCGCGGGATGTTGGTGCACCCGACCGACGCAGTGACGCCGCAGCGCGAGCCACTTGGGATGCTCTCAATGCTTGGAACTGGGCGCGCGAATTTCTGCCGCAAGCGGGCGGCATTCGCCCTGGGATAGATGAGGGGGTGCGCTGGGTTGAGAGCTATGCCCATTTGGTTGGCCTGGCGGCTGAGCCACCCCATACGCGTTTGGTCTGTGTGGGGGACCGAGAGTCGGACATGATGGCGCTATTCGAGCGAGGGCAGCGAGACAAGTGGGCGGTCGATGTGTTGGTGCGTGCAAAGCACGACCGTGTTTTGCCAGATGAGAAAGCGGGCAAACTGTGGGCCAGAGTGATGGCCTCTGAGCTGCTGGGGTGTATTCGGTTTGATATGCCAGCCGGGCGTGGACGCAAAGCCCGCACGGTGGTTCAGGAGCTCAGGGCCGCGCGATTAGTAGTCAAGAGCGGCGATGATTAAGAGGCTGCGATAGAGATGAGCTGCGTGACTGCCTGTGAAATCAATGCCCCTGCGGGAGCCAAGCCTGTGGTTTGGCGACTGCTGAGCAACTGGCCTGCGCAAACATTGGAACAAGTCATTGAGCTCGTTGACTGGTACCGTGCACGCTGGGAAATCGAGCTGCTGTTTCTTGTGCTCAAAGCGGGTTGCCGAGTTGAGCGCTTGCAGCTGATGCACTTTGATCGGTTACAAACAGCCCTGGCCATGTACCTGATCATTGCTTGGCGAATCAATCGGCTGATGCGACTCGGGCGTCAATTGCCAGACTTGCCGGCCGAGTTGTTCTTCGAGAAAATCGAGTGGCAGGCTGCCTTCATTCTTAACCGCAAAAAGCCGCCAAAAAGTCCACCACCACTCAATACGGTCGTGCGTCTCATTGCCCGACTCGGTGGCTTTCTCGCCCGCAAAGGAGATGGTGAGCCCGGTGCCAAAACTCTCTGGCTATGGCTCCATGAAATCAACACGTTCGTCCGCGGCGTTCGCTACGCTCGTGAATTACAGACTTGTGTGTAATGGGATGACTTCAAGGCCAGGCCACCCGACCCACGCACCTCATCGCGCGAGCCAGGCCGTGTGTAATCAAAGCCCAACTCGATATCTTGGGCAATGCCGCAAGCGGGTGCTACCACCAGCGCATGCTCGCCGCTGCCACGTTCAACCCAGCTTTCAAGCTGGCAGGTGCCAACCGCGGCTGTGCCAGCATCATCACTGGCCAATGGGCGCCCAGCCTGGGCACTGATGCTGACGATCAGCAGACCGATCGTGAAACAAGCGCTGAAAATTCGTGTCATGAATAATCCCCTGTTTTTTTGGGGTTGCAAGATTGGGAAAGACACAGACCTACACCCAGGGCATTGACAGCGCACAGCTCAGCCTGAGCATCAACGTCAAAAACACGCCACAACCCAGCGTTAGTTCAGCTTGAAACCCGCCACCGTCTGCACCAGTTGCTGGGCTTGCCCCTTGAGGCTTTCAGCAGCTGCTGCCGACTCTTCAACCAAGGCAGCATTTTGCTGAGTCGCTTTGTCCATTTCGATCACGGCTTGGCCCACTTGCATCACACCGGCATTTTGTTCATTGCTGGCCGCACTGATCTCGCCCATGATGTCCGTCACCCGCTTGATGGCCCCCACGATTTCGGTCATCGTCTCACCCGCCTTGTCAACCAAGCTGGTGCCTTGATCCACCCGCTCAACGCTGGCGGCAATCAGGGTTTTGATCTCTTTGGCAGCTTCGGCCGAGCGTTGAGCCAAGCTGCGCACTTCACTGGCCACCACCGCAAACCCGCGCCCTTGCTCGCCCGCCCGAGCGGCTTCGACAGCGGCATTCAAGGCCAGAATGTTGGTTTGAAACGCAATGCCATCGATCACACCAATGATGTCTGAAATTTTCTTAGAACTGTCGTTAATGGCCTGCATGGTTTGCACCACTTGCCCCACCACCTCGCCCCCCTTGGTGGCCACCTTTGAGGCCCCCATCGCCAATTGGTTGGCCTGCTGCGCGTTGTCAGCGTTTTGCCGCACCGTGGTGCCCAGTTGCTCCATCGAGGCCGCGGTTTGCTCGAGTGCGCTGGCCTGCTCTTCAGTGCGCTGGCTCAAATCTAAATTGCCTTGGGCAATTTCAGCGCTGGCCGTGGCCACATTTTCTGAGTTTTGGCGCACGTTTCGCACCATGTTGATCAGTTGCCCACTCATGCGCGACAAGGCTTGCAACAGCAAACTCACCTCATCACGACCAGCCGCATTCACGTTTTGGGTCAAGTCACCATCGGCCACCGCATTGGCCACCTGGATGGCTTTCACCATCGAAGCGCTGACGTTGCGTGCCGTTGTCCACATGATGTAGCCGGACACCGCAAACAGCGACACCAACAACGACACCACCGCGACAATACTGCTGCGCGTGCTCGCCACGGTACCTTGAAGTTCATCATTTAGGGCTTGCAGCGCTTTGTCAATGATGGCGTATTGGGCGTCAATGCTTCGCGTAGCCTTGGTGAAATACTCTGCTGAGGGGAAATTTAAAAGCTGAGCTTTTAATATTTTCTCCTCTGCCAGCTTAAAAATCTCGCGAGCGGGTTCAACCGCATTCAGTGCAACATCACCCAGTGCCTTACCGACGGCCTCATCGGCCGCCACGGCTTTACCCAAAACGTTCGCGATGTGATTGATGTTCTTTTGGGCTTCAAAGATCGCCGCCTCAAGCCGCAACCGAGCCTCAAGACTCAGCTCTTGCTTGGCCAAAACCCCTGAACCCGTCGCCCGGAGCTGGCCCAGACGCTCCGCCAGGGCAGGCAGCTCAGTCATCACAGCCACTTGAAGAAAATACCCACTGGCTTGCGGATGCAACACAATGCCCGACACATTGGCCACTTCTTTCAGCACCTCCAGCTGCTGCGCCACCAACGCGGTGTGCTCTGACATACTTTGGGGGGCTGTCAAACTTTTGGCGCTCACCATCTCGCCAAGTTTTCTCCAGTCATTTTCAATGCGGTCAATCAGACTAGACAGTGGCGCATCGCCCAATTGACCGGTCTGGGCTTTGGCCTCGCTCAGTGCGCGATCAACCTCAGCGTGCTTTTCAACCCGAAGCTGCACCGCTTGCTCGTCGCCGTTCAAATAGCGGGCTGATAAGCCCCTGTGGGCCTGAGTGACTTTGATTAATTGCAACATGGCCTTGGCAGGTGCAATCCCTGTGGTTTCGGCTTGTGCAAATTTCAAGGCGTCATGGTTGAGCTGAAGGATGAGCGTGCTGGGCACGGCCACCATGATCAACGTCAACAAAGCGATGATCAAAAATTTTCGAGATAAACTCAAGTTTGCGAGAAAATTAGACACTTCAGGTCTCCTTCAGGCTTCAGAAGGCTTATCAAGTTGAGAAAAACACCAGGTGGCTCCGAAGGTCACCGAAAATATAGCCCTGCACAACACCTTCAGTTGCGAGGGGTATAGTGCTCTGGCTTTGAATCGAGTATCAAGGGCCTGTGTCGCACAGATCAGAAAGTGTTCAGCCGCGTCATCACGCCTGAACTGGCTTCACTGCAGCCAGTTTGTGCACAAGCGCTGAAAAGCTCGTCATATTCATGTCACACCAGCCTGTCACCATCTGCGGTGACTCTAATTACTCACGCAGGACCCCTCCATGAAACTGAAATCCATTCTTTTGACGTCGGTTGCCAGCTGCACATTTTTTGCCCAAGGTACCGCTTTTTCGCAGGCCGTTCAAGTTGATCCAGCGCTTCCAACTTATCAAAAAGCGGCTGGCGTCTCAGGCAACTTCACCAGCGTAGGTTCTGACACGCTCAATAACCTGATGACGCTTTGGGCTGAAGAGTACAAACGGCTCTACCCCAACATCAACATCCAAATTCAAGGCGCGGGCTCTTCAACCGCCCCCCCAGCACTGACAGAAGGCGCTTCCAACTTCGGCCCCATGAGCCGCATCATGACCGCGCGCGAAGTGGAGAGTTTCGAAAAGAAGCATGGTTATAAGCCCACAGCTGTGGGCGTTGCCATCGATGCTTTGGCTGTATACGTCAACAAAGACAACCCCATCAAGGGCTTGAGCATTCAAGAGATCGATGCCGCGATGTCAGTCGGGCGCAAGTGTGGCGGCGCGGCCGACATCACCAAGTGGGGCCAATTGGGCATGACTGGCGAGTGGGCCAGTCGCGATGTCGCGATGTATGGGCGCAACTCCGTATCGGGCACCTATGGCTTTTACAAAGATGTAGCACTGTGCAAGGGCGACTTCAAACGCAACGTGGCTGAGCAGCCCGGTTCAGCCTCGGTCGTGCAAAGCGTGTCAACGCAAATCAATGCGCTGGGCTATTCAGGCATTGGCTACAAAACCTCGGGCGTGCGCGCCCTGCCATTGTCCAAAATGCCTGGCGAGCCCTTTGTTGAACCCGATGCCAAGCACGCCATTGACGGCACCTACCCGCTGGCCCGTGTGCTTTATGTCTATGTGAATAAAAAGCCCAACCAGCCTCTCAACCCGCTTGAAAGCGAGTTTTTCAAGATGGTGCTGTCTAAGCAAGGCCAAGAAGTCGTGATCAAAGACGGCTTTGTGCCTGTGCCTGCCGCCATGGCCAAACGCTTTCTGAGCACGTTAAACTGACCCATTGGCCTGATCTGTTGCCGACGCTGCTCAACCCGGCAACAGATCAGGCTCTCTTCAGGAGACTCTTCATGACATCATTTTGTCGACTGGGCTCTCTGGCCCTGGCTGTGGCTGGCCTGGCTGCTTGTGCCACCCAGGCGCCACTCACGCCAGCACCTGCCGCCACCGATAAGCCTGCCACTACATCCTCAATGACACAACCCGCGGCCCCTTTGACAGCGGCTGAAGCTAAGGTATTTTTTGCCGTGCTGCCCGACAGCGGGCGCATTCATGCCTTTGGCGACACCCAAAATTATTTCAATTTCTTATCACACGGCGAAGTGCCGCTCACCCGCACCCGCATCGGTGAGGGCCCCAACGGACGCACCCTGGTTTACGGCATCACCAGCGACAATGTCAAAGCCAACCAGCCTAGCCTGGGCGAACAGGTGATGGCAGGCACCCTGCCCGCAGCACCCGACTTTTACAGCGAAGCCTTCAAGTCCAACCGTTTTTATGTGTTTGGCGACCTCAAAGACATGAAAGACTTCATGGCCTTTGGCGAAGTGCCCTACAGCTACACCGATGTAGGCGCTGGCCCCAAAGGCGAGACGCTGATCTATGTCATGAACAAAGCCAGCTACGCCCAAGGCAAACCTTTGGACCGCATCGAGCGCTTCAAGTCGCTGCGCACAGCGGCCAACTAAACGCCGCCAACTTGCAACAACCCCAAGGTGGCCGCATGTTGCGGCCACCTTTGTTTCGCGCCTCAACGGGCCCCATCAATGAGCACTGCCTTGACCCCCACCCCAATGATGTCCGATGTTGATACGTTCATGACGCGTCGCATGTGGGCCGACTCGATTTTTCAAAAAATGATGACGGTGGGTGGCATCAGTGTCATCGTGGCCATCTTGGGCATTTTTGTCTATCTGGCCAGCGTGGTGGTGCCGCTTTTCACAGCCCCCTCCGTCGACCAGCGTCAACACTATGCGACACCAGGCCCCCGCACACAAGCCACACTGGCTTACAGCGGCGAAGAGCAGCGCGAGATCGGCTCACGCATTGGCGCCCAAGGCACCATCACTTTCTTTCGCTTTGACAACGGGCAGGTGCTGGGCGAGACCACAGTGCCTGTGCCTGACGGGGCCCAAATCACCAGCGCTGACATGGGCGAGCGCCGCAGCTATACACAGGGCTTCGGCCTCTCCAACGGCAGCGTGGTCTTGGTCAAGCAAGACTTTACGGTCTCATTCCCTGACAACAAGCGTCTGATCACCCCTACGCTGTCCTACCCTTTGGGCGACAAGCCCTTGGTGGTTGATAAAAAAGGCCAGGCCATTCGTCAGCTCGGCGTGCAACAGACCGACGATGGCTCCACCATTGCCGCACTCACCGACGACAAGCGCCTGCTCGTCTCGGCCGTCAACGTCAGCACCAACCCCATGACGGGCGAGACCAAGAGTGAAGTGCAGCTTTCTGAAATTTTCCCTGTGCCTCACGATGTCAGGCAACTGCTGATCGAATCGAAGCAGCGCGAGCTTTATGTTTTGCACGGTGACAGCAGCTTGGCTCGCTATGACATTGCAAACAAGACCCAACCACGGCTGCTAGAGACCCTTGAACTTGCCCCTAAAGGGCAGCGTGTGACAGCCATGACCATGCTCAGTGGCGGCTTCTCGCTGATTGTGGGCACCTCCAGCGGCGAACTCTCACAGTGGTTTTTGGTGCGCACCGAAGGCACCACTTTTGCCTTGCAGCGCATTCGCGGCTTTGCGCCGATGCCCACGGCAGTGACGGCGATTGCACCTGAGTTTTTTCGCAAGGGCTTTATCGTCGGTGATGCCTCGGGCCACCTGGGCAGCTACTTTGCCACCTCAGAGCGGTTGTTGTTTGTCGACAAGCTCAGCGATCAACCCATCACCGTTCTGGGCGTGCCACCGCGTGGCAATGGGTATCTGGCGCAAGACGCTGCTGGCCAGGTTTACTCGGCCGCTGTCGAAAACCACTATCCTGAAGTGTCTTTCCACAGCCTGTGGCAAAAAGTTTGGTATGAAAGCTACGAAGCCCCTGACTACGTGTGGCAGTCATCAGGGTCCAACTCCGACTTTGAGCCCAAATTCAGCCTGGCACCACTGACCTACGGCACGATCAAGGCGGCCACCTACGCCATGTTGATCTCGGTGCCACTGGCGGTTCTGGGCGCCATTTTTACCGCCTACTTCATGACACCGCGCATGCGCACCATCGTCAAGCCCACCATCGAGGTGATGGCGGCCTTGCCCACGGTGGTCATCGGCTTTCTGGCAGGCCTGTGGCTGGCCCCCACCATCGACAATAACCTCGCAGGTGTGCTGATGTCCATCGTCTTGCTGCCAGCGGCCATGGTGCTGGCATCTTACGGGTGGCATGTGTTGCCCAAGGGGCTGACCTCGCGCGTGCCTGCGGGTTGGGAGGCCGCGCTGGTGATGCCCGTCGTGGTGTTTTTTGTTTGGCTGATGTTTCAAGTAGGCCACCCCATTGAGGCGGCGTTGTTTGGGGGTGACATGCCCAATTGGCTGAGCAATGAGCTCAACATCACCTATGAGCAGCGCAACTCTTTGGTGGTCGGCATTGCGATGGGTTTTGCGGTCACGCCCAACATTTTCTCCATCTCTGAAGATGCCATTTTCAGCGTGCCCAAGTCACTCACCTCAGGCTCACTGGCCCTTGGCGCAACGCCCTGGCAGACCTTGGTGGGCGTCGTGTTGCTCACAGCCAGCCCTGGCATTTTTTCAGCCATCATGATCGGTTTTGGTAGGGCCGTGGGTGAGACCATGATCGTCTTGATGGCCACCGGCAACACCGCCGTCATGGACATGAGCTTGTTCACGGGCTTTCGCACCCTGGCGGCCAACATTGGTGTTGAGATGCCCGAGGCTGGCGTTGGCGAAACCCACTACCGACTTCTGTTTTTGTCCGCACTGGTGCTATTTGCCTTCACCTTTTTCTTCAACACCGTCGCCGAGCTGGTACGCCAACACTTACGTGACAAGTACCAAACCATTTAAACCCTGGAGTCAACAACATGCGTGAATGGTTCAAATCAGGCTCCCCCTGGATCTGGCTGACAGCCGGGGCGGTGGCTGCGGCGGTGCTGGCTGTGGCTGGCGTTTTGTCACTCACCGCCTTGCGCGGCCTGGGCCACTTTTGGCCCAAACCCGTGGCTGAAACCAGCTTCAAAGAGCGCGACGGCAGCGTCATTGGCCTCATCGGAGAAATCAGAGAACGCGAAGAAGTGGCCGTGCGTCGCTTGCGCGAGGCCGGCTTTGTCATCCCTGGCGACAACGCCTTCGTTGATCGGGTGCTGGTGAAAATGGGCAACCGCGATGTCAGCGGCGTTGATTTCAGGTGGTTTCCAGTTCCGCTGCTGGGTGAGATCAAGTATCCGGCTGACCTCTTGACCATTGAGCGTCGCGAGTGGGGCAACTTTTATGGTCACCTGGTATCGGTCAAAGAGGCTGGGCAGGTGGTTGCCAAAGGCGAGGCGGCCTGGCCTGAAGTGTTGAAGCGGGTTGAACGGGCCAACGCCATTTTTAAGCAAATTTTGACCCTCGAAAAACAAGACATTGGAAAAATCAATTTTGAGATTGAAAAGCTGCGATTGCAGGCTCGCGGGCTCGAGATCAAAGGCCAGCTCACTGATGAGCGCAAGGCCGGGTTTGACAAGCAGCGCCATGCCTTGAACACTGAGTTTGGCGCCTTGCAAGAACGCTTGCAAACACTGCGCACCGACATCGCCCGCGACGTGGTGGTGGGCCGTGTCATGAATGGCCAAGACATTGAAATCAAACTGGCACAAGTGGCCGACATTTACCGCGCCAATGACATGGGCCTGCTGACCAAGATGGGGCACTACGCGGTCAAGCTTGGCGAATTCATCTCTGATGAGCCCCGCGAGGCCAACACCGAAGGTGGAATTTTTCCTGCCATTTTTGGCACAGTGATGATGGTGCTGCTGATGGCTGCACTGGTCACCCCCCTGGGGGTGATGGCGGCCATCTACATGCGCGAGTACGCCAAGCAAGGTCCCTTGATCCGGGTCATTCGCATCTCAGTGAACAACCTTGCAGGCGTGCCATCGATCGTCTACGGCGTTTTTGGCCTGGGCTTTTTTGTCTATTTTCTGGGTGGCAACATCGACCAATTATTTTTTCCTGAAGCACTCCCTGCGCCCACCTTCGGAAGTCCGGGCATTTTGTGGGCTTCGCTGACGCTGGCCATTTTGACGCTGCCGGTGGTGATTGTGGCCACCGAAGAAGGCCTGGCCCGCGTGCCACGCTCGGTGCGCGAAGGCAGCCTGGCGCTGGGTGCCACCAAAGCCGAAACCTTGTGGCGCACCGTGCTGCCCATGGCCAGCCCAGCCATGATGACCGGGCTGATTTTGGCGGTAGCCCGCGCAGCGGGCGAGGTGGCCCCGCTGATGCTGGTGGGCGTGGTCAAACTCGCCCCCACGTTGCCCTTAGACAGCTACTTTCCTTTTTTGCACCTTGAGCGCAAATTCATGCACCTTGGGTTTCACATCTACGACGTGGGATTTCAAAGCCCCAACGTTGAGGCCGCACGCCCGCTGGTCTATGCCACAGCCCTGTTGCTGGTGATCGTGATCATGGGCTTGAACCTGAGCGCCATCCGTCTGCGCAACCGCCTGCGCGAGAAGTTCCGCGGTCTTGAGTCGGTCTGACCCAAAGACAAGCAAGAGCAGCCCGCGACCGCACCCACCTTACCGAGAACCTCATCATGTCAGCCATCCCTGCCACGGCACGCAGTGCCATCCGCATCGAAACCCAGCTCGCCACTGACAAACGAAGCGTGGCCACTTTGAGCGACCTTGAGGTTGCCATGTCTGTGACCCACCTCAATTTGTTTTATGGCGATAAGCAAGCGCTGCACGGCGTGAGTTTGAACATCCCCCGCGGTCATGTCGTGGCTTTCATTGGCCCCAGCGGTTGCGGCAAGTCAACCCTGCTGCGCTGCTTCAACCGCATGAACGACCTGGTCGATGGTTGCCGCATCGAAGGCCAAATATTGATTGACGGCAAAGACATCTACGACCGCAAAGTCAACGTGGCGCAACTGCGGCGTCGGGTGGGCATGGTGTTCCAAAAGCCCAACCCCTTCCCTAAAACGATTTACGAAAACGTGGCCTACGGTCTGCGCTTGCATGGCGTGAACAACCGCACCCAACTCGACGAAGCAGTTGAAAAGTCCCTCAAGGGTGCGGCCTTGTGGGATGAAGTCAAAGACCGGCTCGATACCAGCGGCTTGAGCTTGTCGGGTGGCCAACAACAGCGGCTGGTGATTGCTCGAGCCATTGCCCTAGAGCCCGAGGTGCTGCTGCTCGACGAGCCCTGCTCGGCACTCGACCCCATTGCCACCGCCAAAGTTGAAGAACTGCTGCACGAACTGAAAAGTCGATTTACCATTGTGATTGTGACCCACAATATGCAACAAGCCGCACGCGTGTCAGACTTCACCGCCTACATGTACATGGGCAATCTTGTGGAGTACAGCCCAACCAACGACCTCTTCACCAAGCCGGCCCGCAAAGAGACTGAAGACTACATCACGGGCCGCTTTGGCTAACCCACCATCCAAAAGAGAGCACAGCATGAGTGATAAACACATCTCGACCCAGTTTGACGCAGAACTCAGCGGCATCTCCACCCGGGTTCTCGAGATGGGGGGGATGGTCGAGTCACAGGTGGCACAAGCCATCTATGCGCTCACCCACTTCAGTGGCGAGACGGCCAGCCAGGTGCTCAAGATCGAAGAGCGGGTCAACGCCATGGAGGTCGAGATCGACCGCAACCTGTCAACCATCATCGTGCGTCGCCAGCCTACTGCGCGCGACCTGCGGCTCTTGATTGCCATCTCCAAGACCATTGGCAACTTGGAGCGTGTTGGCGACGAAGCCGCACGCATTGCACGCACGGTGCAGCGCCTCATGAACAGTGGTGTATCCAGCAAACTGCGCCTACCCGTGAGCGACTTGTCTTTCGAGGCCAACCTCGCCATTGCGCTGTTGCGCAAGTCACTCGACGCTTTTGCGCGGCTCGACGCCAATCAAGCGGTGCAAGTGATCAAACAAGATAACGAGATCGATGTTGAATTTGATGGCCTCATGCGCAAGCTGGTCACCTACATGATGGAAGACCCCCGCACCATCTCGGCCAGCATCGACCTGGTCTTTGTGGCCAAGGCCATCGAGCGCGTGGGCGACCATGCCAAAAACCTGGCCGAGCAAGTGATTTACGTCGTCAAAGGCACCGACGTGCGGCACACCCCGATGGATGACGTTGAGTCTGTGGTGTCGTGAGTTCATTTCACCCAATGCGCGGTACGGGCTAATGTCTGATGCCAGAGCAGGATGAGGCAACGTCTTATGTATGATCCTAGAAACGGCAGTTGACCGCTTTCATCCGCGAGGAAACCCTGATGAATACTGATATTTGGGCCCACGAAAGCCTTCACCTTGTGGGTGAGAGCGCTACGCACCCGAGTGAGCCGCGCTGTGGACGTCTGGCGGCGTTGCTCCTCCTTGTGGGCATGAGCCCACCGCGTCGTCGCGCCTTGCCAAACACCCACATCGCAGCTCACTCGGGCACGTTCAACTGCCGTTTCTAGGATGATTTGTCTGCTTGCGGCAGAAGAGACCCA
>JANMEO010000231.1:0-29111 GCA_031376995.1 Burkholderiales bacterium | reverse complement strand
TCGGGTATGGCGTGCAGTGCGTTGACTACATTGGCTTGGATGGTGGGGACACACACGTCAGCGGCACGCGGCAAGCCGAATAGCAACACAGCAACTCTTGTTTTTTTCATCGTTTAGATTGGGTTTTGGGAGGATGCTTGATGGAGACCTGCCGCTCAAATGGCAGCTTTGTTTTTGATGGAGATGTCTTTGATGGGGATATCGGTAGCATCCAAGTTTTTAGCCAGCTTTGAGTGGCTGGGTCCCAATGTCTAGCCAGGCCCCATGAGGCCCAGATCAGGGCGATGAGAAACACAGGAATCCAATGTCGGTTGGGCAGGCCTGCTTCTAAAGCGCAGTAGCCGCCGATAAAAATTAACGGATGGTGGATGGCATAAATGGCGTATGAAATATGGCCCAGATGGGCAGAAATTTTGTTAAGGATGAGTGGGGGGTTAAACCTGGCGCCAAGCCAAACGATGGCGGGCGCTACAACCATCACCACCCCCAGCTCATAAATCAGTAGCGCTTGGCCACTGGGCGGCGGAATGAGCAAAACGGTGATTAAAAGGGTCACCGGCACCAGTGACCACCAAGTGTGTCGGGCCGGGGCAGCAATGGTGCGCGCCAAAATGATGCCAGCAAGAAATGAAAACATGACTCTGGCAAGCCCAATATGAGCGCTTGGCCAAGCTGACCCCCCGTTGATGGTGGCTGATTGCGCCACACAAAGGGTCAGAAAAACCGCCGCGATGACCAGCAAATAGCGCAGGGTTGCAAGCCGCCATCGGACGAAAAAAAAACCATAGGCCAGGTTGGCCAACAACTCAAAAAACAGTGACCATGCCGGGCCGTTGAGCGGAAAAAGTGGTTGTGTGGCGGGCGACGGCAAGAGCAGCAAATTGAATTGAAGACTGATCAAAAACTGGCTGAATGTCAGGCCAACGCCTTCAGCGAACTTGGGCGTGAGCTCCCAAGCTCGCTGTGCCACCCCCAACATCAGCCCAGCAAAAAACAGTGGATAGAGTCGAATGAGGCGCAGTTTGGCAAAGGCGAGGGCGTTAATCTGTCGGTGGTCGTAGGTGCGGGCAATGACAAAACCGCTAAGCAAGAAAAAGAAATCAACGGCCAAATAGCCGCTTTGCGCCCAAAACACGCCCTTGTCTCGAAGGTGGTAAAGAACCACCAACAAGGCCGCAACGCCGCGCATGGCGTCAAGTGTGAGTAGGCGGGGTGGGGGCGGCTGAAGCGGTTGGGGCGCCACACTCATCGGATCACGCCGAGTTTGAGCAGCGTGGCGCGCAACGCCTGTGGGCGGGCTGCAGGCACGAAACGCCACAGAATCAAGCGGTTTCCTGCGGCCTTGGGCAGCACCGTGACCAGCAGCGTCCAGACGGCGATCACGGCTTTATTTCGGGGAGACATGCCTTGTGGCTTGGGCAGTGCACGCATCACGCTGCCCAAAATCTGCCAGGCGTTGTCACGTGGGATGGGGTGGTTGGCTGGTGAGAGCCGCAGCGAGGCCAGCCGGTAAGGCAGGTAAGACAGGCTGGCATTGAGCGCATTGTCGGCCACTGTAATGCCTACACCGCGCGCGATGCGCTGGGCGTAGGCGTGGCGCTGCAGGGTGCGCACCACGTGCAGATGAAACTGTGCTGGGTCGAGTCGCGAGGCGGCGGCTCCATCGTTGCGCCCGTGGATGCGGTAGCTGGCCAAGACTTTAGGCAAGGTGAGCACATCGCCCATGAATGGCGCAGCCGCCAGACATGGGGCATCCCCTGGACTACCGCAAGCACCGTCAAGCGGAAAGATGGTTTGCAGGTAGCTGCTGGCGTAGGCGTTGCCCGAGCCAGGTGGGGTGGGGTAGGCGGTGGTGGTGGTGGCCCAATGGCGAATCTCTTGCGCACTGGGCACACCGTGGTATTGCGGAATGACGTTGCCGAGCAAGCGGCCTGTGGCATCGACGGTGCGCATGCGAAACTGTACCTTGCTCACACCAGGCTGCCACAGCTGAGCCACTTCGCGCATCACTTGCGGGTCTAGCATGTCGTCGCTGTCGAGAAAGATCACGACGTCGGCTTGGGCCCGGCGCATGCCCGTGTTGTAGGCCTCGAGCTGGCCTGCATTGGCTTGCAGCACGGTCGTGATTTGCTCGCCATAACGGGCAATGACTTCTCGCGAGGCATCGGTTGAGCCATCGTCGACAACGATGACTTGTTTGTGAGGCCAGTCGACGGCCAGCGCGCTGTCAATGGCCAGCCCAACGAACTCGGCGTAGTTGTAGCTGGGGAGGATGATGGCCAGGCGCAGGGCTTTTTGCTCGGGTGTGAGAGCGGGTGGCAGTGGTCGTGGCAACAATGGCAGCGGTGAACGTGGTGAACGTGGCGAGAGGCGTGCGCCGAGAGAGGCCAGCGCCTGCCTCAGTGGCTGCAGCAGCGCAGCCCGGTTGAAGCGCAGAGCGATCAGCCACTGGGCCAGCGGCCGAGGGCTGGCCCACAGGATGCTGAGCCACAGCGCATGGCTGAGTTTGAGTTTGAGCGGCAGGGGGCGTTGCCACAAGCAGGTGATGCCAGCCTGCAACAAGCCCCAGGTGGTGTCTGCCTGAGAGTCGGCGTAGGGCTCACCCAGCTTTTGGAGCATCAAGCGGTAGTTGACAAAGGGCAGGTCGTGGTCGAGCAGTGGACCCGAAGGCAACGTGGCGCCCAGCTTTGCTGCCGCCTCGCGCAGTGCAACCAGCTCACTGCGACGCAGGGCCACTTGGCCTGCAAAGCGTTTGCCAATGCTTTGTCGGGCGCTGTTGTGATAACTTTGGTTGGTGTCGTGCAGTCGGTACAGGCCAACAACCTGGGGCACCACGCGAATCTCGCCATACAACGGGGCCAACGTGTTGAGCACCCCATCTGGGGCCCGCTCAGCCGTTAACGGCATGACTTGCGCCAGATAGTGGCGAGCATACAGATTGCCTGTGGACACCGGCCAAACGTAGGTGCCAAAGCGTTTGAACTCGGCAGCGATCTGTGCTGGGCCGTAAGGGGCGACATAGTTGCAAAATCGACGCCCGAGCCGCTCACTCGCGACGTCGATGATTTCAAGATCGCCTTGCACCTTGATGCAGCCGGGCACCCAGGCTCCTACTAACATGGCCAATGCACCCGGGCACAGCAGGTCATCTGCGTCGAGAAACATGACCAGATCGCCGCTGGCAGCTGAGTAGCCGCGGTTGGTGGCTGCAATCTGGCCTTGGTTGGTTTGGGTGATGACGTGGATGCGATCGCCAAAATTTGCTAGCACGTCAGTGCAGCCGTCGGTAGAACCATCGTCAACGACGATCACCTCAAAAGGCGGGGGCTGCTGTTCGAGCGCACTGCGCACGGTCAGGGCGATAAAACGCTCGTAGTTGAAGCAGGTGATGACGACGCTGACGCGGGGTGCGGGGTTGTTCATGGTGGCGTCTTCGCGATAAGCCGTGGGTGAGAATTGGGTGAAGGGGGTGATAAGGGTGAAGGCGTGCCGGACAGTGAGCACACTTTCACAGGCCACATGGCTGACAGCGTGAAAATCAACAACAGCGACTCTGGCGCTAGCAAAAGGCCGCCAAGCAGCACCCATTGAACCACCACCATGGCGCGCAAGCGGCTTGGAAGGCCAGAGCGGCTGATGGCGCTGAAAATCAGTAAGCCGAAGGCCAGGGCGCCCAATAAGCCGTATTCGAACAACACCTTGCCAAAAGTGGTTTCGCAAGCCGTCGACATTTTTTGGGTTGTGCCAGAGCCATGGCCTAGGAAGGTGGTCCAGGGCTGCGAGTCAATTTGCTCGGCGATCAGTTTGGCCGGCGAGATGAAACGGCAATAGGCACTGCTTTTGTCGGAGTGAATCTCGCCTGTGCGGCTGAGTGTGTAGTCAAGACCCAGCACATCACCCAACAGCGCGACGACCAACACGCCAGTGACCACACAACCCAACACACGCAGCAGTGCGCGCCATCCCAACGGAAACAGCAAGGCCAAAGCCAGCACCAGCAGCCCTGAGCCAGAGTAGGAGACCACGATACCCAAGGCCATCACTGCCATCACCAGCTTGCGGCGTTTGAGCGACCACTCCAGCACCAGGCCTAGCGCCATGTACCAAGAATAACCCGAGGCCTCGCGCAAAAAGAAGCCGTTGGACTTGATCAGATCACCCGCGTGGTTGACCGTGTTGTAGACGCCCGAGCTGCGAATGACCTCGGGCAGGTAAGAGGTGAAGTCAAACAACCAGGGCGGACGAAACACAAACTGCGTATAGAACTGCAAGATGCCTGCCACGCTTACCCACAGCAGCAGGGTCACGAGAGTGTCAGCAAACCAGCGCCACAACGCAGGCGTGGCGACGGCCGGTCGCAGCGACAACGCAAAGGGGGCGTACAACACCAGCAGCAACAACAGCGAGCTCAATGAAGCGTAGCCTTGAGCATCGAAGTTGGCGTTGATGGCAAAGCTGAGCCCTGCAACGATCCCAATCGCTAGGACCATCAAAGTACCGCTTGGGTGCAACTGCGCAGACCCTGTGAGCAGCATGGAGGCGCCGAGCACATAAAAGCCGATCAATGAAGGCGAAATAGAGTAAGTGGCCGAAAGCTGCAAGCCAAATCGGTCGAGCAACGTCATGCTCAGCAAGGCAAAAATCAGGGCCGCCTTGAGCCAGGGCGAGGGTTGCTGCACCGTGTCTGGGCTGGGCGCCAAGGCTGGGCGCAGGCGAAAGCCCCAAGTGGCGACCGACGGCGCGCGCAAGAGGCTCAGCGCTGCCATACTCGCATGTGCTGCACCAGCAGCTTGGCAGGAAAATCATCAAGGGTGGTGGGAGGGCCAGGCCAAGTGCCTCCCACCGCCAGGTTCAACAAGACATGCGCTGGTCCTGCATCGGCCCCGCCCTTGTGCCGCCAAGAAAACTCGCGCTCAATCACCATGACATCGTCGACATAGTGTCGGGTGTGGGTGGGCGTCCACTCGAGCGCGAAGGTGTGAAAGTTATCTTGATAGTCCCAGCCGGGACGGTAGGTTTGGTGTTTGTCGAGCAAGCTTTTCACGGTGCGACCTTCTTTGAAGCCGCCATGTACAAAGTGAAAGCTGTTGCGCGTGGTGTCGCGGCCGTTGTTGACAATTTCGACGATATCAATTTCAGGCGGCCAAATTTTGTCTTGCGGATTCAGCCAAAAAGCCGGCCACATGCCGCGCCCGCTAGGCACCTTCATGCGGCATTCAAAATAGCCAAACTGGCCTGACCACTTAGAGCGCAGCATGCCGCTTTCAATTTTGCCTTGGGTCAACACGCCGGCAGGTGCCCGAGCTACCAAGGCCAGCAGGCCGTTTTCGAACAGATGATTGCGGTTGTCGCGATAACGTTGCCATTCATCGTTGAGCTTGTCGAGCTTGCCATCGTCATAGATGAAGCGGGTAAAAAACTCAGCCTGCAGCTCAGCCTCGTCGGTGATGGTTCGAGTGAAGTCCCAGTCTTTGACCAAGCGATAACCTTGGTCGCTGAGGGCTTGGGGCAGCTCGGCGCTTGCCATGGCGGGCGATGCAGGAAGGCCCAGTGTGGTTAGTGTCGTCAGTGGCAACGCTGCGCGCCTCAAGGCTGCAGCGCCTGCGCTTGAAGCCACTGCTTGCAGCCAGAGGCGACGCGAGTGAGCGGTATGGATCAAAGTCATGGGCTCAACCTCTGACACGGGTCTCAGGGGTGGCCTGCAGTGCATCAAACTCGGCGATGGCTTCTTGGTACAGCTCGCGGGTTGCGCGACCGATCTCAGCCCAAGAATCCCCCACCGCCTTGCGACGCCCACTGGGGCGCTCAATGATGGCCTGCTGCAGCGCTTGAGCCAGTGCGGTGGGGTCTTGTGGCGGCACCAATGCGCCGTCAGTGCCTGGGGCCACATCATCTGCAAAGATGCCAACCTGGCTGGCAATCAACCACTTGCCCAGCCCTGCCACCAGAAAGTAAACGCCGCTGGCGTCAATTTGCCGGTAGGGGAAAACAAAGCAGTCGGCGTCGTCAAACAGCGCGGCCATTTGCACTTCAGTTTGGCGCTCAGGGCGCAAGTCAAACTGTGCCTCAAGGCCGAGTTGAGCGATTCGAGCAACCAGATCAGCAAGGTTCATTCGTGGTCGGCCAGCTACGATCACACGCGTCTGTTGGCGCAGGGTTGGTGAAAGCAAAGCCATGGCTTCGATGAGCACGTCCAGACCCTTGTAAGGCTTGATTTCACCAAAAAGCACAAAGGTGCAGCGGCTGTCGCGAGGGCTTGAGCGCTCGGGTGCCACAGTGGCCAGTTGCAAAGGCCCATGGGCCACGACTGCGAGCTTGCTGGCGGGCACACCGCGCTCGAGCAGCGCCTGGCGCCCAGACCGGGTATGCACGATCACGCGGTGCGCCTGTTGAATAGGACCATCGTGGCCTAAGCGCTGCAACCATGACATTTTTTGGCCGTTGAAGGGCACCGTGTCATGCACCGTGAGCACGAGCGGGCACATGCGGCGCAGTAGGCTCATGGCCAGCGTGTCAAGCAGCGGCACCACGATCCACTGAAAATGCAGCACATCGGGTGGCCGGACATGGGTGCGCCACAGCAGGGTGCACAAGCCGCCAAAGTGTGCCAGCCCCTTGGCCAAGGGCTTGAGCTGGGTGGGAAGCCACGAAGCATCATCCGTACGGCGGTAGAAAAAGGGCGCGGTGCGAGCCAGAGGTAACTCTTGACGGTCACCTCGGCGTGTTGGGCGTGTGACCCACAGGGGGTCTACCTGGGCGAGGATCAATCCCTCGGTCAAAGCCGCATCGTAGGGCGCGGTAAAAAGCGACGGGTCGACCAAAACGGCGCGCAGTCTGCTGCTCGTGATGTCATGCTCGTGATGTTCGACAGGTTCGATACGTTCATTACGCTTGAGCAAATTGCTACTGGGTCCTGGTGCGCCCAGCAGCTGCAGTTCACGCGTGGGCACGCCCCATCCCATGCAGCCCGCGAGGAACCCTGACGCCCAGCTGCTGTGCATCACCGCCGCCGCGATGCCCGACAGCAGGCCGCAAGCCGAGCCCTGTTGAGCCGCAATCAACAGCGATGTGAGCGCCAATACCGCTGCGTAAGCTGCGGGCCACAGCAGCCCCCAAGACCACCAAGGGGCCAGCGCCAATGCTAACAAGCACACCCCCCAATGAAAAGGCAATGCCAGCTGACGCGCCCGAATGGAGCTTGGGTGTCGTCTCACCGTGCGCGAGCGGCCCAGGCCATAGGCGTAATACTGGCGCGCGAGCCCAATGATGCTGCTGCGAGGGTGGTAACTGAGCCGAATCTCAGCATCAAGGTAGATGCGACTGCCCAGCAAGCGTTGGCGGCAGTCAAGCTCGGCGTCTTCGTTGTGGCTGAACGCCTGGTCGTAGCCTCCTGCCCGGCGAAACGAGGCCATGCGAAATGCAGCATGGTGGCCATGGTCAACAAAGCCACTGTGACGCCCTGCGCGGTGGGCCGCGCCTCCGGTGCCGGCCCAGGTGTTGGATGTCCAGGCGACGGCGCGCTGAAAGCAAGTTTCACCGCTGGAGTCCATGGGCACCACGACGGCATCTGCGCCGCTGCGCTCAAGCGACTCAAGCAAGGCGTCGACAAATCGCTCTGGGTAGCCGCAATGGGCGTCACACCGAATCAGTACCTCAGCGTCAGCGCCGAAGCGTTGTACAGCCAGGTTGACCGCGGCACTCTGGAGTCGCAGTGGATTGTGTAGGTAGTGCACGCGCGAATCTTTGGCTTCGAGCTGACGTGCCAGCTCGATCGTGCCATCGGTGCTGCCGCCGTCGGCGATGACCACGCTCACTGAGCGATTTTGGGGGAGATCGCGGGTCAAGGCGCTCACGACTGTTGCCAGGTGGCGCACCTCGTTCAGCGTGGGAATGACTACGAGCACAGGGCTCATTAGCACAACCGTCTCAGTGGTCATTCAGGACCACCCCTGCCACCTTGCCAGGGCCATTGCTGACTTCATTGACCAGGTCATGTACGGCCTTCATGCGTGTGGTGCCACGCCGTCCAATGAGCATCGCTACACCACATTTGGCGGCCAACACGCGGGCGTCTGCCCCATGCGTGGCCGAAGGGGTGTCCACAATGATGTGGTCAAACTTGCTGAGCAAGTAAGGTAGCAGCAAAGACAGGCCGGGGCGTTGCAGCAGTTCGAGTGGGTTGGGTGGCAACGTACCCACTGGCAGCACAAAAAGGCTTGGCAATTGCGCAACACAATGGATGGCATCGGCATCGGTACGCCCGCTGAGGATGCCGCTGAGACCGTAGTCGTTGGGCATGTTGAACAGGCGGTGCATCCGAGGGGTGCGCATGTCAGCATCGATCAGCAAGGTTCGGTCGCCAAGCTGGCTGAAGACAATGGCCAAGTTGGCCGCCATGAAGCTCTTGCCATCGCCCACATTGGCGCTCAGCATGGCCAGCGCGCGGCGCGGTTTGTCGGGCGCCATCTCACCCAAAATCAACTGGCTGCGCATGCCCCGAAAAGCCTCGGCTTGGGTACCAAAGGGGTCGGTCGCAGCGACCAGCTCTGGATCGAAACTGCCACTTCCGTTGAGTACGTAGGGGTAGTCAAACTGCTGGGATAAGGCCCAGAGCACATCGTCACGAGACGCCAGTTGCATGGCAATGGCGGCCTCACCAAAGCGTAAACCGTGTGCGCCTTGGTAGCGCAAAATGTCTTCGATTTGGGCGTCGGTGAGCTGGCGCAGTTTGCGCATGAACTCACCGATAGAGCGGTTTTGAACCCCGTCGCCTTGATTGGCAACAGGCTCGGAAGTGGTGATAGAGATAAGCCCAATGGGGCGGTTCATGCGCATCATCGATTACCTAAGGGCTGGCCACGGCTGAGTGCCCAATCGCCTTGACAGGCTCTGGGATGGGTCTGCGAGGTACATTGGGGATGGCTCCAAGCAGGGGCTGTTTGAGGACATCAAGCACATCCAATTCGGTGCGCAAGCGCCAGTCGATTTGCTCACGCAGCACCGCAGTTGCCAAGCCCAATGCCAGGCCGATCAGGCCACCGATGGCCAGGTTCAAGCCAACACGGGGTGACGACGCAAAGGCTGGCGGCGTCGCGGTGCGCACAATCGAGACGTTGGTCTGTGTAGCCTGGCTCTCTAGTGTGCTTTGACTGAGCTTACTGAAACCAGCATCATAGACCCGGCGCGCATTTTCAACATCGCGCTCCAAAATGGCGGCCTCGTCGCGCAAGCGCTTCATGTGCACCACCTTCTCACGCTGGGCACTGATCGAGTCTCGAAGCGTTTGCAGGCGCTTTTTGTTGACTGCATCATTGACGGCCAAGCTGCCTGTGATGCGTTGTTTTTGCAAATTGATGCGCTCGCGCAATTCACTGATGCTGGCGCGCTGTTGAATCAGTTGGGGATGTGACTCGCCCAAGCTCTCACGAAGTTCTTTAAGCCTTGCATCTTGACGGGAGAGTTCAGCCTCAAGCGTGCTGACCAAGGGGTTGTTGAGCACCTCCAGCATTTGCTCAGCTTTTAAGCCAGAGAGCGCCTGCCGCTCTTTGGTCTCTGACGTCTGACCTTGCAGCACCACCAATTGCGATGACAGTTCGTTCAGGCGGCTGTTTTCGATGTCAAGCCGCTCGTCAGTAACGATGACGTCGTTTTTCAGCTGAAAAACCGACAGACGCGACAGCGCCAGCTCGAGCGCATCACGCAGCGTCTGCGTGCTTTCAAGAAAGAGCGCGTTGTACTGCTTGGCCGGTTCGGCTCGCAGCTCGACAGTCGTGTCAATGTAAGCTTTGACAATTGCATTAGACAGCTCGGCTGCAGCTTGGGGGTTGGTTGAGGTGATGGACACCTGAATCACATTCGAATCTTTGCCTGGACGCACGCTGAGCTTGCTGGCTACCTCGCCCGCCAGCCACGAGTCGAAGTCACCGTGCCCTTGCGTTTGTTCGCCCCAGGCATAGCGGGTGCTTTCGTTTTTGTCGAGCTTGAGAGCGCGGATGGCTCGCAAAATCACGCGCTCACTTTGCAGCACGTCGACCTGGGTGCCCATGTAGCCAGAAACCGTCATGCCGGGCAGCACGACGCCTACAATCGGGTCGGGCGATTTGACATCGAGCACGATGGCGGCGGTGGCGACATACAACTTTTGCTTCATCCCTGTGAAGGTTGCCGCCAACCCCAAACAAAGAAAAAACACCAGCAACGCAGCCCGCCAGCGGACGCGAAGTATCAAAATTAGCTGTGAGAAGCTCATGTTGGCCTGTGTGTTGAATGACGGGTGGGGGCTAAAGATGATGGGCTATAGATGACGGGCTGTGGGTGGCGTGGCTGATAGGTTGTGCCTTGTCTGAGCTGAAGATGGAGACAGTGACAGCGACTGAATCGGTGCCACCCTAAAGAGTGCGAGTTTCGTGCACACGCAGCACGACGTCAACAGCCCGAAATCCTACCGCGTTTGCTGTTCAAGTACCAGAGCCCATGCATGGCCTGGCCTTTTGGGGGCTCGACGTCTCAACGATCGTCGGACTTCATGATCTACTGCGGGTTTTTCTGAGGGCGCTATGAAAGTTACAGTTATCGGTAGTGGTTACGTCGGTCTGGTCAGCGGTGCTTGCTTGTCTGACATGGGCAACGATGTGGTTTGCGTTGACATTGATGAGCGCAAGATCAACATGCTCAAAGATGGGCGCATCCCGATTCATGAGCCTGGCCTGCGTGAGGTCGTTAAGCGCAATATAGCGGCGGGCCGCCTGCACTTCACCACCGATATCATGGCTTCGGTGCACCACGGTACGCTGCAGTTCATTGGCGTGGGTACGCCGCCCGATGAAGATGGCTCGGCCGATTTGCAATATGTACTGGCCGCCGCGCGCAGCATCGGCCGTTACATGACCGATTACAAAGTCATCATCGATAAAAGCACGGTGCCGGTCGGCACCGGTGACAAGGTAGACGCGGCAGTTCGGGCTGAGCTTGAAGCGCGTGGCGTTGAAGTGGGCTATGCCGTGGTGTCCAACCCCGAGTTTTTAAAAGAAGGGGCTGCAGTTGAAGACTTTATGCGCCCCGACCGCATTGTCATTGGGGCCGACGACGAACGTGCCATCTTGCTGATGCGCTCGCTTTATGCGCCCTTCACCCGCAACCGCGAGCGCTTGTTGGTGATGGACCGTCGCAGCGCTGAGCTGACCAAGTATGCCGCCAACGCGATGCTGGCCACACGCATCAGCTTCATGAATGAGTTGGCCCTGCTGGCTGAGAGTCTGGGCGCTGACATCGAACGTGTGCGACACGGCATCGGCAGCGATCCGCGCATCGGCACGCAGTTTCTCTACGCTGGTGCAGGCTACGGTGGCTCTTGCTTTCCCAAAGATGTCAAGGCGCTGGTGCGTGCGGCTGATGACCATGGCCTTTGCTTGCAAGTACTCACCGCTGTCGAGTCGGCCAATGAGCGGCAAAAAGCAGTTTTGGCTGAAAAAGTGGTAGCCCGCTTTGGCGAAAACTTGAGCGGCCGGCAGTTTGCTCTTTGGGGCCTGGCGTTCAAACCCGACACCGATGACATGCGTGAAGCCCCCAGCCGGGTATTGGTTGAGGCGCTCACAAAGCGCGGCGCCAAAATATTGGCCTATGATCCGGCGGCGATGGACGAAGCTCAACGGGTGTTTAAGGAGCTGAGCAACATCAGCTTTGTTGACAGCCAAGCCCAGGCGCTTGAAGGAAGCGATGCTCTGATCGTGGTCACCGAGTGGCGTCAATTCAAAAGCCCTGACTTTGATCAAATCAAGCAAAGCCTCAAGCAGCCCCTGATTTTTGACGGCCGTAACCTCTATGATCCAGCACCCATGCGCGAGATGGGGATTGAGTACCTGGGCATCGGCCGCTCGCAACCTTTGCCCGACATCCCAGATTGAAATAGCCGCTCAAAGGGCTGCCCTTTGAAAGCAGCCCAGTCATCTCTCGTTCGTTCGCGCTCCCAAAGCCTTACAGCGCCCCTCAGACTTCAATGACACAAAGCCCCATGAGCCTCACGGCGCATTCTGAAGAGCCTCATGTCCAAGCCGCTGTGCCCACGGCTCCCATGATGGGTGGCACACGCCCAACCATTTTGTTGCTGACCTACATCTCACCGCTGCAGCGTTGGGGCTCAGCTCAGCGATCGCGGCTGTTGATCAATGCACTCCAGCGTCACGGCCAGCTCGAGGTGCTGGTTTTGAGTTTCACCACCGAGGCTTTGCCTATCAATCCCCTGACAGTGAGCGAGCTTGACGGTGTGAAAGTGATGGACCTGCAGATTGCCCAGCGTGGCCTCAGAGGCCGCCCACGCTTCGATTTGCTCTCGAGCTACGTCAGCACCGTCGTGGCTCGCCATGTGGATTTAGCCCGTTTTGATTTGCTGGTGAGCCGCTATGCTCGCCCGGCGCTCAAGCTGGCCTTGCCCTCAGGCGTGCCGCTGATTGTTGATTTTGACGACGCGGTCTACGAGCCCCCTTGGCATGCTTTGCACACCCCCAAGCACTGGATTGGCGTGTTTCTCAGGCTCTTCAATGACCGCCTCATCACTCGAAGTCGGTTGCGGGAAGCACGGTGGCGTGATGCCCGTTTTTTGTTTTGCCGCGAAGCCGAGCGGCGCGTCTTTGGGCACTTGCACGGCGTCGTGCTGCCCAACCTGCCGCCTGCAGCAGGCCGAAATCTCACCCCTGATTTCGCTCCGCCTGCGCTGCCTGCCTTGATGTTTGTGGGCTTGCTTGACTACATGCCCAACCACGATGCGGTGGACTGGTTCTTGGCCGCTGTCTGGCCCTTGGTGCGTCAAGCGGTGCCACAGGCGCGTTTTTTGATCGTTGGCGAGGGTGAGGCTGACAGGCTGGCGCGCTGGTCAGCTCATGAGCAGGTGCATACGCTGGGTTTTGTTGACTCACTGGCCCAGGCCTATGCCCAAGCCACCGCCTGCGTGGTGCCGATGCGCTCGGGTGCGGGCACCAACATCAAGGCACTAGAGCCCTATCTCTATGGTCGCATGGTGATTACCACCCCGCTGGTGGTTGACGGCCACGAGCCGTTGTTTACTGCGGGCAGCGATGTGTTGGTGGCGGCCGACGCTGCTGGCCTGGCCGCGCACTGCATCGCTATGCTCCAGCAGCCACAACGGGCCGCTGACATCGCTCGCCGTGGCCACCAGCGCATCACCACCACCTTGACCTTGCAGCGCTTTCAAAGCATCGTAGATGCGGCCGTGGCTGCCGTGTTGCCAGCGGCCATAGCGCCAACCTCGGCTGAGCCGGCGCCCATGCCAAGCCAGGAGGTGCGCTGATGTCGGCGATGTCTAACGCTCGCTGGCTGATTTTGATTCAGGCCTTTCGAATCGGGGTGCAATTGCTGGGCTTGGCTGTGCTAACCCGTCTGCTGCCCCCTAGCGACTATGGCCTCATCGCCATGGCTTTCACTGCCACTAACTTGGCGTCGTTGCTGCGTGACCTGGGCACTTCATCGGCCATTATTCAAAAGAAGGTTTTGACCGAGCGCATTCGCTCGACTGTGTTTTGGTTGCATCTGTCCATGGGCAGCGCGCTGGCGCTGGCGTTAGTGAGCGCTTCGGGCTTATTGGCCGGCGCTTTCAAGCAGCCAGCCTTGGCTGACATCTTGTGCTTGTTGGCGCTGACCTTTCCGATGGGGGGTCTCTCGGCGGTGCACTTGGCGCTCTTAGAGCGTGAGTCACGCTTTCAGACGCTGGCCCGCATTGAGGTGGTGGCCTCAAGCACCGCTTTGGCGGTGGCTATTTTTTCGGCCTATCACGGGGCTGGCGTTTACAGCTTTGTGTGGCAGTCTTTCACCATCACCGCGCTCTACGTGGTGCAGCCTTGGCTGTCGCTCAAGTGGCACCCCCGCTTCATATGGGATGCCAGCGAGATTCGCGACTTGTTCAGCTACAGCGGCAACCTGAGTGCCTTCAACTTGATTAATTTTGTGGCGCGCAATGCAGACAGCATGATCATCGGTCGATTTCTGGGCCCGGTTGCGCTGGGCTCGTACTCGATGGCTTACAAGCTGATGCTCTTTCCCTTGCAAAACTTGTCGTTTGTGGCGGGTCGCGCCATGTTTCCGGTTTTGAGCCGCCAGCAAGACTCTAACGCCAGCGTGGGTGCGCTGTACCAACGTGCTGTGGCCATGGTGGCGGCGGTCTCAGTGCCGATGATGGCAGGCCTTTTTGTGCTGCGCGAGCCGCTTTCGCGCATTGCATTTGGCCCCCAATGGGGTGATGTGCCGCAGGTTATTGCTTGGTTGGCCCCGGTTGGGGCGTTGCAGGGGATCGTGAGCACCACAGGCAGCCTCTTCATGGCCAAAGGCCGCACTGACACGCTGTTTCGCTTGGGGCTGTTGTCTGCAGTGCTGATGGTGGCGGGCTTTGTGCTCGGCCTGCCAGGTGGGGTGACCGGGGTTGCCGCGTTTTATGCGCTGGCCAATTTGGTGAGCTTTGTGCCCTCGACTTTGCTGGCGTGCCGCTTGATCGATTTGCCCTACACACGTTTTTTGGGCGGCTTGTTGCCGTCGCTGATAGGTTCAGCCGTGATGCTCCCAGTGCTGGTGCTGGCCCACGGCCAAACGCATTCGCTGGGCGATGTGGCCACACTGTTGCTGAGCACTGCCGCTGGTTTTTTAGCCTATCTTGTGGCTTTTGTACTGCTGTTTCGCCGTGACCTTGTCGAGCTTGCCAACGCGCTGCTGGGCTCAGGGCTTTCAGCACGCCTGGGCCTGTCTCGTTCGGCTGTGCGCCCCACAACGTGGTTGTTTATCGACCTGGCCGAAGACTTTGGAGGTCACGAGGTGATGCTGCTGCGCTGGATCGATGAAGTGCAGCGGCAATCCAACATCCAAGCACTGCTGGTATGCCGCCATGGGAGCCGGCTGGCCAGCGTGGCTGCAGCGCATTGCCAAACCATTGGCATCAGCGGGCCCAAGGCGGGTCTGCTCGGCAAACTGGGCTTCATGATGCGCTTGACACGCTGGCTTTGGCGCTACCAACGCATCCACCGCCCCGAGCTGGCCGTGATCGCTGAGGGCTGCCTGCTGGCTCAACGCCATGGCCTGTATGCCGCCCGGCTGGTCGGACTCCACACGCTGCTTTACGTCCCCCTGGTGTCTAGCTTCACGTCGATGAATTTACCCGATGCGGCGCGTCTCGAGCAGCGTGTGCGCCGTTTTTACGGCAAGCTGCCCCATGCTTGGCTGACCATCACCCAACCCCAAGCTGAGGAGTTTCGCGCCTGGTCGGGCGTAGGGCAACCGATCTTCACATTGCCCAACACCGTGTTGCCGAGCCTTGAAAGTGGCTTACTTCAGCGCCCAAACTTTGCCACCCGCAGCGGGCCGATGCGCATTTTGGTGCTGGGCCGCTTAGACGCACACCAAAAGGGTCTCGATCTGCTGCTCGATCACTTAAAGCGCAACCCCCAGCACATGGGCGACTTCAAGGTGCACTTTGTGGGCGAGGGTGCTTATGGTGAGGTCTTGCGTCGCGAATGTGAGCAACATCCCGCGCTTGACGAGCTGATTGAGCTGGAGGCCTGGGCCAGCCCGCTTGACGTGTTTCACCGCTTTGATGCGCTGCTCATGCCCTCTCGCTTTGAGGGTGTCCCCCTGGTCATGCTAGAAGCCATGGCTTGTGGCCTGCCCGTATTTGCCAGTGATCTGGCAGGCACACGCGCTTACCTGCCGCAGAGCTGCTTGTTTGCGGTGGGTTGTCTCGATCAGGCTTTTGCTTCACTGACTCGGTTGCGTCAGTCGCCCACTCGCGCACAGCGCCTGTCAAAACGCAACCTTGCCGTTTTTCGCAAATTGGCCTCAGGGTCGGCTTTTTTGGCCGCTGTCGAGGCCCTCACCGCTCAATTGCAGCTTGCTGCCCAGCGGCGCTGAGTTGTCTCTATTTTTTTCAGCCGGAAAGCCCACACCTCATGCTTGTCTCTGTCTACATGCCCACAAAAAACCGTGCTGCGCTGCTTCAACAGGCTGTTGACTCGGTGTTGCACCAGACCCATCACCAGCTAGAGCTGCTCATCGTCGACGACGGCTCCACCGATGACACCCCTGCGACCCTGCAGCGCCTGGCTGCCCTGGACCCTCGCGTGCGCATCTTTCGCAACGAGGTCTCGCGCGGCGCGCCGGTGTCGCGCAACATCGCCATCGAGGCGGCTCGCGGCGAGTGGATCACTGGCATCGACGACGATGACACCTTCATGCCTGAACGCCTGCAGGCCCTGCTCGCCGCCTGGCAATTGCTCGAGTTGACCGGCGCATCGTTTTGCAGCTTGTACACCCAAGACCTCTACGATGACGGCCAGACTCAGGTGGCATCCAGCAAACGCGGCTCACTCAACTGGCAAGACCTCTTTGAGTTCAATGCCATAGGGAATCAGTTGTTCACCCGCACCAGCATTTTGCGTGCTGTTGGCGGCTTTGATCCAGAAATGCCGGCGTGGCAAGACCTCGACCTGTTCATCCGCATTCTCAAGCGCTATGGCGCTGCTCGGCTGCTTGATGCGCCGCTTTATACGCTGAGCGTCAGTGATCGCCCCGACCGCATTTCGCAATCCAAGAAGGCGCGCATTGTCGAGGCCTTTGAGCGTGTAGCAGCCAAGCATCCTGAAGTCAGTGGCCGTCAGCGCCAACTGCTCTACTTGCAAATCTTTGGCAAACTTTATGGCCACCGACCCGACCTGAGCGACGCACGACGCTTTTTCGGCGATGGTTGGCACGCTGGCACAGCCAAACGATTCGTGGCTCGCGTGTTGGCTCGTGGCTGAGGGCTATATACCCATCGACCCAGCATCTTCAGTTCCGAGGGGTATATGCAAGCCCCAAGCCGTCAATACCGAACGATCAGCCACTGGGGCACTTGGAAGCGTACGATGCGCCAGTACAAGACCACGTAGCCTAGGAAGAAGAGCGCGAGGCAGGTCAACAGCATGGGGGTGTTGTTCCACCATAGCAAAGCCGGGGCCACTGAGCACAGGCAAAGGGCCCAGAGGTAGGGCGCGGTCATTGAGTTGCGAGCGGTTTTTCGGCGCTCTTGGCTAGCGCGACGGCGCTCTGCGGTGCCTGGCGTGGCCCAGCGAATGACGCGTCGGTGGATCAGGGTGTGCAGGTGAATGCCATCAGCCGTGCTGGTGCCGACCCCCTTCAACACGCGGCGGCGGTACATGCTGAAAGCGGTTTCCATCAGTGGGTAGGCGCACATCAACACAGGAAAAAAGGGTGACACTTCAGAATTCTTGGCGATCAACAGCACGCTGAGTTCAGCCAAGGTGAAGCCTAAAAAATAGGCGCCCCCATCGCCTAGAAAAATCAAGCCACCCGGGAAATTCCAAAAGAAAAATCCCAAAATAGCCCCAGCGCAAATCAACGATGAGGTGATGACAAAGCGGTCCCCCACTTGGTAGGCCACGTAGGCCAGCCCCAGCATCATCATCAGTACGCACATCGAAGCCAGGCCATTGTAGCCGTCAATGATGTTGACCGCATGGGTCACCCCGGTGACCATGAACAGCGTGAAGCCAATGGCCAAAGGCGTCCATCCCATGAGATGGTCCATCCAAGGGATGCCCGTGCGCGTGATGGTGGCGTGCAGCAGCCAGATGCCCAGCAGGGTTGACACGGCCGTAAAAAAAAGTCGGCGCCGGGGTGAGACCCGTTTGGTGAAGTCTTCGATCAAGCCTGAAAAGAAGGCCGGTATGGCCGCCAACACCCACAGCCAAAGCGTATTGACGCGCTCGCTCTCAGTGGAGAGCTCTGCCAAAGTCACCCCTGCCAGCACGGCCAGTGTCAGGGCCAAGCCACCGATGCGTGGAACTGGGCGGTGGTGAAATTTTTGAGGGCCAGACAAGTCATGATCAGCACTGAGCCAACCGTGAATGTGTGAATAGCGCACGACCATCGAAGTGATCAGCAAAGAGACCACGAAGCTCAAAATGAAGTAGGTCATCGCGCCAGAGTGCGGGTAAGCGCACCAAGTTGGTTGATATGGACACTGCGCTCAAGGGGGAGATGCTTGAGAATCCCCCTAGAGATTGAATGACATCAACTGCTCTGCAACTGCGAATACTTACTCCATCGGATGAACCCAAACCCGACTTCGTGGCCGGGTCATTGTGCGTGAGAAGCAGCCGCTGTGGGTGCCAACGACATCAAAACAACTGGCTTTCGATCGGTTCAGGATGCTGAGTGCCTCACTTTCAGGTTGAATGGGAATATACCTTTCGGAACTGAAGATGCCGGATCGCTGAGCCGTTTTCAAAACAGCTCAGCGATCCGGCATCTTCAGTTGCGAGGGGTATAACTATTTGCCAAGTTCAATCAAATGCACCGCTGCCGCGTCTTTTGCAGACAACGCGGGCTGCATGCCGTTGAGCGGCCAGTTGATCCCCAACTCTGGATCGTCCCAGCGCAGCGCACCTTCAGCCGTTGGCGCATAGTAGTCTGTGGTCTTGTACAAAAAGTCGGCGCTGTCGCTGGTGACCAAAAAGCCGTGAGCCAAGCCGGGCGGGATCCACATTTGTTTATGGTTGGTGCCCGTCAACTCGACGCTCACCCATTGCCCATAGGTCGGGCTGCCAGGGCGAATGTCGACCGCGACATCAAATACGCTGCCCTGAGTGACTCGAACCAGCTTGCCCTGCTCGTGCGGCGGATTTTGAAAGTGCAGCCCGCGCAGCACGCCCTTGGCTGAGCGCGAGTGGTTGTCTTGAACAAACTCAACCCCAGGCCCCACCGCTTGATCAAACTTGGCTTGGTTGAAGCTCTCTAAAAAGAAGCCGCGCTCGTCACCAAACACCTTGGGCTCAAAAATTAAGACGCCATCAATGGCTGTGCGTGTCACTTGCATCAGAACACCTGGCTTTTGACGATTTGCATCAAATATTGGCCGTAGCCGCTTTTGAGCAAGGGCGTGGCCAGGGCCTCAAGGTGTTCGCTGGAGATCCAGCCCGCGCGAAAGGCAATTTCTTCAGGGCAGGCTACTTTCAGGCCTTGCCGCTTTTCAAGGGTGGCAATAAATTGCCCAGCCTCGAGCAGGCTGTCGTGGGTGCCTGTGTCAAGCCAGGCATAGCCGCGGCCCATGATGGCCACGTTCAGTTGGCCTAGTGCCAGATAGCGGGCGTTGACATCGGTGATCTCTAGCTCGCCTCGGTGTGAGGGCTTGATGCTGGCGGCAATTTCACACACCTGCTCATCGTAAAAATATAACCCCGTGACGGCATAGTTGCTTTGGGGAGACTGGGGTTTTTCTTCAATGCTGAGCGCTTTTTGATGGGCATCAAAATTGACCACCCCATAACGCTCTGGGTCGTTCACATGGTAGGCAAAGACGGAGGCCCCAGCGCGCTGAGCATCGGCACTTTGCAGCAAGCCCTGAAAATCATGGCCATAAAAAATGTTGTCTCCCAGCACCAAGGCACTGGGGCCACCGTTAACAAACGGTTTGCCCAACACGAAGGCCTGGGCCAAGCCCTCAGGGCGAGGTTGAACGCAATAGCTGAGGTTGATGCCCCACTGAGTGCCATCACCCAACAAGGCCTGAAATCGGGGTGTGTCTTGCGGGGTGCTGATCAACAAAATTTCACGAATGCCGGCCAGCATCAACGTGGCCAGTGGGTAGTACACCATGGGCTTGTCATAGACCGGCAACAACTGCTTGCTGATGGACAAGGTGGCCGGATGCAGCCGGGTGCCTGATCCTCCTGCCAAGATAAGGCCTTTGCGTTGATGGGTCATGGGCGGTGTTTTCTGACCGGCGAGGATTTTCCGAATAGCCCCTAAGCCGGTCTCAGTGAATTTGATGGGGTTGAAAGGGGAGAGTTTAGATCTTGATTTTAAAAGGGTCGCCAAGACTGCTGGATGAAACGTATCAAGCGCGACGGTTGTGGAGAAATCAGGTTCGCTTGAGATGCCCGACGCCATCAATACAAAACGTATTGATGGTCAAGTTCGAGTGGGATCCTATCAAAGCTACGGTCAACCTCAACTAGCCTTAGGTGTCTTTTGATGAGGCCAAGTCTGTGTTCTTTGATGAGGCGCTTTCGTCTGAGAAAGAACGTTTCTTGTTGCTTGGCCTGAGTTCAGGCGCAAATCATCTCATCGACTGTCATTGTGACCGAGCGCATGGCAAGGTCATTCGCATCATTTCAGCTCGCAAGGCAACTCAACGCGAGAGTGCTTTTTATCGAGGTGGTTAACATGAAAGCTGAATACGATCTCTCCAAGCTGAAGTCACGCAAAAATCCGTATGCGTCGAAGTTAAAAAAGCTTGTGACGATGAGGCTCTCAGAAGATGTCGTGACGTACTTCAAAGGCATGGCGGAAGACGCTGGCGTACCGTACCGGTACTAAAGCCTCATCAATCTCTATCTGCGCGATGGTCTCGCTCAAAACCGCAAGGTGCAAATCAATTGACTAAAATCTGCCTGAGTAAGTGGCGACTCTATCGGCGATGGTCTTGGAGTTTAAGCCAAATATTCTTGCAGCATGCGGTCAACACCGCGTTTCCAAGGGGGCAGGGTCAGCTGGAAAGTGTCGCTCAGTTTTTGAGTGTTCAAGCGTGAGTTGAGTGGCCGCTGGGCTGGGGTGGGGTAGTGGCTGGTGGGCACCGGCAAAACAGCGTCGGCCATCACGCGAATGGGTTGACCCTGAGCACGCGCCCATTCGATCACATGTTGCGCGTAAGCATGCCACGTGGTTTGCCCCGCAGCCACGGCATGGTAGGTGCCTTGGACCTCGGGCTGCTGTGTGGCAGTGCGCAGCATATGGGCGGTGAGATCTGCCAGCAAATCAGCGCCGGTGGGGGCGCCCACTTGGTCATTGATCACGCGCAGCTGATCGCGCTCTTGCGCCAAGCGCAGCATGGTTTTGGCAAAGTTGCCGCCGCGCGCACCATAGACCCAACTGGTGCGCACAATGAGGTGGCGGCATCCGCTGGCCCGAATCAGATTTTCGCCTTCCAACTTGGTTTGGCCATATACGCTCAGGGGTTGCGCGGCATCGTCTTCACGCCACGGCACGTGCCCTTGGCCATTGAAGACGTAGTCGGTGCTGTAGTGCACCAGCCAGGCTTGGCGTGCTGCGGCCTCTCGGGCCAAGACACCGGGTGCACTGGCATTGATCCGGCGCGCCAACTCGGACTCACTTTCGGCCTTGTCAACGGCTGTGTGTGCGGCCGCATTCACGATGATGTCCGGAGCCACAGCGCGCACGATGGCTGCCAAATGCTCGGGTTGAGAGAAGTCAGCGGTCATCTCACCCGGGGTGCGAAACCCCAAGGCCACCAACTCGCCCAATGGGGCCAAAGCACGTTGCAACTCCCAACCCAGTTGTCCGGTTTTCCCAAGCAGTAAGATTTTCATCAGGCAACTCGATGGCTGTATTGGGTGTCCACCCACTCACGGTAACTGCCATTTTGTACATGCGCCACCCATTCGGTGTTGTCTAGGTACCAGCGTATGGTTTTTCGGATGCCTGTCTCAAAGGTCTCGGCGGGTTTCCAACCCAACTCGCGCTCGAGTTTGCGAGCATCGATGGCATAGCGCCGGTCGTGGCCAGGGCGGTCGGTCACGAAGGTGATGAGCCGTGCGTAGCTGCCAGCAGGGTCAGGTTTCATGTCGTCTAACAAGGCACACACGGTGCGAACAATCTCTAGGTTGGGCTTTTCGTTCCAGCCGCCCACGTTGTAGGTTTCGCCCAAACGGCCGCGGGCTAACACTTCACGGATGGCGCTGCAATGATCTTTCACATACAGCCAATCACGCACCTGTTGGCCGTCGCCATAAACCGGCAGGGGCTTGCCACTCAAGGCGTTGACGATCATCAGGGGGATCAGCTTTTCAGGGAAGTGGTAGGGGCCGTAGTTGTTGCTGCAATTGGTGGTCAGCACAGGCAGGCCGTAGGTATGGTGCCAAGCGCGAACCAAGTGGTCGCTGGCCGCTTTGCTGGCCGAGTAGGGTGAATTGGGTTCGTACAAATGGGCCTCGGTGAAGGGCGCCTCATGCGGGCCGAGTGAGCCATAAACTTCGTCGGTTGATACATGGTGAAATCGAAAGGCGGCTTTTTTAATCTCGGGTAGGGCGGCCCAAAAGGCACGCGTGGCCTCGAGCAGCGTGAAGGTGCCCTCGACGTTGGTGCGCACAAAACTGCTTGGCCCATGAATGCTGCGGTCGACGTGGCTCTCGGCAGCAAAGTGAATGATGGCTCGGGGTTGGTGCTCGGCAAGTAAACGGTCTAGCAAGGCTCGATCACAGATGTCGCCTTGGATAAACACATGGCGAGGGTCGCTGGCCAGCGATTTGAGGCTCTCTAGGTTGCCTGCGTAGGTCAGTGCATCAAGGTTGAGAACCGGCTCTGCAGACGCCGCACTCAACCAATCAAGAACAAAATTGGCGCCGATGAAGCCGGCACCTCCTGTGACAAGGATCATGGTGCGAATAGTGAGATGCCGCGAAGTGCAGCGAGCTCGCGATTTTAGGCGCTGTTGTGTCTCTCTCAACGGACTGTGGCCTCAGCGCCCGTCCCGACATCTGGCGGTGCACTGCTGTTTCACCTGATCAGTCGGCTTTATGGAAAGATTAGTCTGATCATCACCACCCACCTCAGCTTAGGTGAATGGGTATAGCTTTTGCCAAAAATCCTCGCAAATATAAGGATTTTTCATGAAGATACCGATTGACAACGCAGCAGCCATTGGCAAGGTCGTGCGTGCCAGTCGCAAGGCACAGAAGATCCGTCAGGACGATGCTGCAGGCAGCATCGGCGTCAGCGAGAATTTTCTAGGGAAGATCGAACGCGGCATTGAATCCGTGCAGTGGGGCAAGCTCTTTCAAGTGCTTGAAGGACTGGGCGTTCGTGTCATGGTGGATGTGCCCGATAGCGTGGCCGCCTATTTGAGCAAGTCCGCGAACATCAGGGTCAAGCCATGAACGGTCGCGCCTTGCGCGCATCGATCAATCAAACGCAAGTTGGCACCTTGCAAGAAGTGGCTGGCCTGTAGAGTTTTCAGTACTCAGCACACTGGCTCGGCAACCCCAGGGGCTTCGCGTTCAGCCCGCATCTTCCTTTGACCCCCCGCCTTCGACAAAAATGGATGGCCCGCACAAACTCAGCTGGCGTGGCCGATTTTGGGCATGCGCCGCTTCTCGGAGATTAGCCGTGGCCTGCTGTTGGAGGCAGGTGGCTCGTTGAATCTGGCCAAAGGCACGGCCGAGCGCCTGCTTGAAAACCTCCGCAGCCGCGCAGTGCTTGAGGCGGAGGCACTGTACGCCGAGGTCGAGGCCGAGAGTGTTCAGGTCGCCCATGCACGCCCTGAACTGACCGCGACGATGGCGGGCGAATCCCGCCGACTCAGAGCCATTTTGCACATCGTTCTTAAAGAGATGAGCCAGCAACTTGCGTGAGCCATACGGATCCGGGTTCGATTTCGAATTCGGGAAACCAACAGCCCCAAAACAGCCCTCAAAAATTTGAATTGAGAATTGCCGGTCTTTCACTATATGAAAGACCATCGCCCGCCAAAGGGTGATAATCAACAGATGATTGAAACGAATTTGGCGCCTGAAGCGCACAGTATGGTCCAGCAGCCGCTGCCCACCGATCCGATACCCCTGCAAAGCCCGCGTTTTGACACGCTGCCTTTGGACGCGAAGTTGTTGCGGGCTGTTTCTGATTCGGGTTACGAGACGATGACGCCCATTCAAGCCAAGGCTATTCCCTTGGTGTTGGCTGGGCGCGATGTGATGGGTGCGGCGCAAACGGGCACGGGCAAAACCGCCGCCTTCTCAATCCCTTTGTTGCAAAAAATGTTGGCGCACGAAAACACCAGCGCTTCACCGGCGCGCCATCCTGTGCGCGCCTTGGTGTTGGCCCCCACCCGTGAACTGGCGGTGCAGGTGGCCAAAAGTATCAGCACCTATTCGCAGCACACCAAGCTGCGGGCTGCCGTGGTGTTTGGGGGGATGGACATGAAGCCCCAGACGGCAGAACTGAAGTTGGGGGTGGAGGTTTTAATCGCCACGCCAGGGCGATTGTTGGACCATATCGAGGCCAAGTCGTGTGCGCTCAACCATGTGGAGTATGTGGTGTTGGACGAGGCTGACCGCATGCTGGACATTGGCTTTTTGCCAGATCTTCAGCGCATCCTCAGTTATCTTCCGCAGCAGCGTCAAACCTTGCTTTTTTCGGCCACTTTTTCGCCCGAGATCAAGAGGCTGGCTGAGAGTTATTTGCAAAATCCATTGTTGGTTGAGGTGGCGCGCCCCAATGCCACTGCCACCAACGTCGAGCAGCGGTTTTATGGCGTTGCCACCGACGACAAGCGAGCGGCCGTCGTGCATTTGCTCAAAGAGCGGCAAATTTCTCAGGTTATTGTGTTTGTGAACTCCAAACTCGGCTGCGCCCGTTTGGCGCGCTCACTTGAGCGCGAAGGCTTGCGCACCAATGCGCTGCATGGTGACAAGTCTCAAGATGAGCGTTTGAAAGCCCTCGATGCATTCAAGCGCGGTGAGGTGGATGTATTGGTGGCCACTGATGTGGCAGCGCGTGGTTTGGACATTGCCGATCTGCCGGCCGTGATCAACTTTGACGTGCCCTTCAATGCTGAAGATTATGTGCATCGCATCGGTCGCACAGGCCGTGCTGGGGCCTCGGGTTTGGCCTTCACGTTGGTGAGCGAGGGCGACCGCAATGATGCCCGATTGGCCGGTGACATTGAAAAGCTCATTCAGAAGAAAATCGAGATTGAACCCTTGTCGCTGCCCATGCTCATCACTGAGCGCCCGCGGCGTGCCTCGCTGGACACCGACAGGGCGGCTGATTCAGGGGCTGGGCGCATGGCGTCTGCGCCATTGGTGCCCAGTGTGCGAGCGAAGGCGCGCGATCCGTTTTTTGATCAACCTTATGTGCCCAGTGCCAGTGCTCAACCGGCTTGGGAGGTCACGACCCACAGTGGCGTGAGTTCTGGTTTGTCACCCAACATCAAGCCCATGAAAAAAGTTGCGGCCTTGTTTGGGGCCAAGCGCTCAGGCAGTGATTTGTCTGCTTGAGGTTGGATGCACCTGTGGGCGTGGTTCAAGGGGGCGTTAAGCCCGAGCACTTCGTCGTTTCGGGGCTCGATAAGCAGCGCATCAACATGTCCGCTACTTCTTGAGCTTGTCCCTCAGAGCTTGGGTGACTGCAGCGGCCGCAGCGGATAGTCGAGCAATGGCGGACTCGTAGACCACCCCGTCTTCGCGTTTGTCTGCGGCCAAGACCCTACCAACAAGTGGTCATCCTTTACGTAAAAGACCAGCCGGACGCCCTGCTGGCGCCACTTCATCTTGTAGCACCCTGCAGTTCCGATGGGTCTATACCCCTCGGAACTGCAGATGCCGGATCGCTGAGCCGTTTTGAAAACGGATCTGCAGCGTTGTCAATGCTCGCGATACCAAATGGTATCGCTGTGCTTTACGCCTTGCATCTCCATTCTCAAAACGACCCATCGACCCAGCATCTTCAGTTCCGATGGGTATAGAGGGCGGTGCGACTGCGCGAAGTTCGTTTTGATGCGCTCGCCAACCCTTGCGGTATGAAGATGCAACTGACGCACTCAGCGGCCAGGGCTTGTGGACGTGCCACAAAACGTTGTCGAAAATCAGCAGGGCCCAAAATAGTTGTTGCAGAGCACCAAATTTGGCGGACTCGGCGCGATATTTGTTTTAAAGTAAAACAAATATCGCGTGAGTGTGCAATTTTTCACACGTCGATCTGGTTGTCAACTTGCCAAGAGAAAGTTTACCCGATGACCACACGCCGCGAGACCGCTAACGACGACACCCTGTTTTGGACGCTCAAAGTGCTCCAAGAAAATCCCGGCGTGACCCAGCGCACCTTGGCAAAGGAAGTGGGTATCAATGTCAGCAGCATCAACTTTTGCCTTAAAGCCCTGGTCGAAAAGGGCTGGATCAAGATGGGCAACTTCAGCAAGAACCCCGACAAGCTCCGTTACGCGTACTTGCTCACCCCCACCGGAATGGCTGAAAAGGCCGTGCTGACCCGACGGTTCTTGCAGCGCAAGATGGTTGAACATGAAAAGCTGCGTAGTGAAATTGAGGCGCTGCAGTTTGAAGCTGACCAGCAATCCGCGTCTTCACCTATTACAACATCCCAAACCGCCATCATTGTGAGTGTAAGCAAGTTGTCAACGTAGCAACTTAGGAAGTTTCCCCACCTTCCATGACCCACCCCCCATTACTCAACTCTTGCACCGCATCAGTCTGTACCGCCAATTGCAGTTTCGATGGGTTATTGGCCTCATACGCCGAAATCTCTGTGTTGGGATGATAGTGCCTTTTTTGGGCGTATTAAAATTAAACGCAGTATTATGGTATTTATTTATACCGCTGAGCAGTTGCTTGTCCAGGCAGTGAGGCTGGCCGGACCAGGGTAATTTCAATAATTTCATCAATGCCAATTAATATGCATTACATAGTAACTGGTTGCGCAGGGTTTATCGGCAGTAGCGTCGTTGACCGCCTTTTGGGAATGGGTCACAAAGTTACTGGAATTGATAATTTCTCGACTGGCCAACGGCGTTTCATTGAAGACGCACTAAATAACCATGCTTTTCATATCTTTGAGGGAAATATTCTGGATTTACCAAAGTTGACAGAATGGTTTCGAGGAGGTGACTGCGTCATTCATTTGGCAGCTAACGCAGATGTTCGGTTTGGAACTGATCGCCCTCGTCGCGACCTGGAGCAGAACACCATTGCCACCTACAACGTGCTTGAAGCCATGCGAGCGAATGGTATTAAAAAGATTGCCTTTTCTTCGACCGGTTCAGTTTATGGCGAGTCTGCGCTTGTCCCAACTCCCGAGGATGGACCTTTTCCCATCCAGACATCGCTCTATGGCGCGTCCAAGGCGGCAGGTGAAGGCCTTATTTCTGCCTACTGCGAAGGCTTTGGTTTTCAGTCCTATATCTTTCGCTTTGTGTCTATTCTTGGCGAACGTTATACACACGGCCATGTCTTCGATTTCTATCAGAAGTTGAAGAGTGATCCCACTCGTTTGCCGGTGTTAGGCAATGGCAAGCAGCGCAAGTCATATCTCTATGTGCAAGACTGTATTGACGCCATTTTGCTAGCCATGGACAAGGCGCCAGACAAGGTCAATATCTTTAACCTCGGCGTAGACGGCTATTGTGAGGTGAATGATTCCATTGGTTGGATATGCGCAGAGTTGGGTGTGACACCTGCAATGGAATTCACGGGTGGTGACCGGGGGTGGGTTGGCGATAACCCATTTATTTTCTTGGATACCCAACGTATTCAGGCGCTGGGGTGGAAGCCAAAATTTGGCATCCAAGAAGGCGTGATCAAAACTGTGAATTACCTTCGTGAGAACGAGTGGGTTTTTGAGTCAAGGTGCTGATGATGCAGATATGTGTTCAAGGCCTTTGGCATTTGGGATCTGTGACTGCGGCGTGTTTGGCTTCAGTCGGCCATGCGGTGGTGGCCTTGGACCCCATGGCTCTTACGGCTAGCAACCTGGGGCAGGGCAAGGCCCCGCTTTTCGAGCCGGGTTTGGATGATTTGATCAAAGCGGGCATTGCCAGTGGAAAGCTCACGTTTTCGTCCGACACTGCCCAAGCGGTGTCCGGTGCCGATGTGCTTTGGGTCGCCTTTGATACCCCGGTGGATGATGAAGACCAGGCCGACGTTGCTTACGTTCAAAACCAGATTCAGGCTGCATTGCCGCACCTGGCAGACGGTGCGGTGGTTTTGGTGTCGTCTCAGATGCCCGTGGGCTCTGTTCACAAGCTCGAAATCTTTGCCAGCCAGCACTTGCCTGGCAAGCGGCTGGGCTTTGCCTGTTCACCAGAAAACTTGCGCCTGGGCAAGGCGCTGGATGTGTTTTTGAAGCCGGACCGCATCGTGGTGGGCGTGCGAAATGCGCAAACCCGCCGAGTACTGGAAGAACTGCTTTCACCGCTGACAGACCGGTTGGAGTGGATGTCGGTGGAGTCTGCAGAAATGACCAAGCACGCCATCAATGCCTTCTTGGCGACCTCGGTCACCTTTGCCAACGAAATTGCTGCCATTTGCGAATTGGTTGGCGCCGACGCCAAGGAGGTCGAGCGGGGCTTGAAGACTGAAGCACGCATTGGCGCCAAAGCCTATGTTGCCCCGGGTGGCCCGTTCGCAGGAGGCACCCTGGCCCGGGACATTGCCTTTCTGGGCCTGGAGAGCCAGGCTCATCACTTGTCAACGCCGCTGCTGTCGGCAGTGGGCCCCAGCAACGATGAGCATAAAAATTGGGTACGCCGCAAGCTGCTTCAGCAATTCGGCGCGATCAACGGGATCACCGTTGCCATTTGGGGCCTGACTTACAAACCTGGAACCGATACTCTTCGCCGCTCTTTGGCCGTCGAGTTGTGCGACTGGCTGTTGGCGCAAGGCGCAAACGTGCGGGTTTATGACCCTGAAGTTAAGCAAATACCCCAGCGCTGGGTCGGCCAGGTGGTGCATTGCACCGGTGCAATGCGTGCGGTAGAAGGGGCGAGTGCGCTGGTGCTGGGCACCGAGTGGCCGCAATTCAAGCATTCGGCCATCGAGCTTGTCAACAGTGCTGTGCCTGGCTTGATTGTGATCGATGCCAACCGTCATCTTCAGTCACTGGCCACGGCTTTTAGAGATGCAGGTTTCAATTACGTGGCGGTGGGCACGCCGGCTGAGGCTGGGGTGTGTTGATGGAAAAAGTGCTTTTGGGCAAAGTTGCCATCATCACCGGGGCCAACCAGGGTCTGGGTTTGGCCATTGCGCACCGGTATTTGGCAGCGGGTGCTGATTTGATGCTGTGCGCCCGCAATGGCACCTTGCTGGAGCAAGCGCGGGCTGAGTTGGTTGCGCTTGCCAGTGCGGGGCAACACGTCGTGGCCCAGGTTGCAGACGTGTCGCTGGAGCCTGATGTTCTAAACGTCGTTGCACAAACGTTAGAGCAGTTCAATGGATGCCACATTCTTGTGAACAATGCAGGCGTTTATGGACCCAAAGGCGAGATTGAAAGCGTTGATTGGTCGCAGTGGGTCGAGGCGATGCAGGTGAATGTGT
>JANMEO010000268.1:0-5286 GCA_031376995.1 Burkholderiales bacterium | reverse complement strand
CTGATGGTGATGACGCTGCGTACCGCCGACAAGTTCAGCCAACGCGATGTGATTTCACAGCTGGTGCGCATGCAATATCAGCGCAACGATATCGAGTTCACTCGCGGTACTTTTCGGGTACGTGGTGACACCATTGATGTGTTTGCAGCTGAGCATTCTGAGCTGGCCATTCGCATTGAGCTCTTTGATGATGAGGTCGAAAGCCTCCAGCTGTTTGACCCTTTGACAGGCCGCATTCGGCAAAAGATACCGCGCTTCACGGTTTATCCATCCAGTCACTATGTCACGCCTCGCGAACGCGTGCTCGAGGCCATCGACACGATCAAGTCTGAATTGCGCAGTCGAGTTGATGAGTTGATTCAGGCAGGCAAGCTGGTTGAAGCGCAGCGTTTAGAGCAGCGCACGCGTTTTGATCTTGAGATGTTGCAAGAGGTGGGCCATTGCAAGGGCATTGAAAACTACACCCGTCATCTCTCGGGCGCACAGCCTGGCGAGCCGCCGGCCACTTTGGTTGATTATTTGGCACCTGATGCCATCATGTTCATGGATGAGAGCCATGTGCTCATCGGTCAATTTGGCGGCATGTACAACGGTGACCGAGCACGCAAGACCACCTTGGTGGCGTATGGCTTCAGGCTGCCCAGTGCGCTGGACAACCGGCCCCTTCGTTTTGAAGAGTTCGAGGGCAAAATGAGGCAGACCGTGTTTGTTTCAGCCACGCCAGCAGCCTATGAAATGGACAAAACGGCGCAGGGCGGTCAAGTGGTGGAGCAGCTCGTGCGCCCGACTGGGCTGGTCGATCCGGTGGTTGAGGTGCGCCCGGCCACTCACCAAGTTGATGACGTGCTGCAAGAGATTCGCCTTCGGGTTGACCTTCATGAGCGCGTGCTCATCACCACCTTGACCAAGCGCATGGCCGAGCAGCTGACAGATTATTTAAGCGACAACGGCGTCAAAGTGCGCTACTTGCACAGTGACATTGATACCGTGGAACGGGTGGAGATTTTGCGTGACCTGCGCCTGGGCACTTTTGATGTTCTGGTGGGGATCAATTTGTTGCGAGAGGGCTTGGACATCCCCGAGGTCTCGCTGGTGGCCATTCTGGATGCGGATAAAGAAGGTTTTTTGCGCTCTGAGCGCAGTCTCATTCAAACCATGGGCCGTGCCGCTCGCAATCTCAGCGGTATGGCAATTTTGTACGCTGACAAAATCACAGAGTCGATGCGTCGGGCCATTGACGAAACCGAGCGTCGCCGAGCCAAGCAATGCGCTCACAATGCGGCCCACGGCATCACCCCGCGCAGCATCCAAAAACGAGTCAAAGAACTGATCGATGGGGTCTATGGCGAGAAGCCAGACCAGGTTCCGCCTCTAGCGAGTGCAGACAATGTTGACACCTTGAGTGAAAAAGACCTTGGCAAACGTATCAAGCAACTCGAGAAGCAGATGCTAGAGCATGCTCGCAATCTTGAGTTTGAAAAAGCGGCACGTCTGCGAGATCAATTGGCTTTATTGAGAGAGCAAGCCTTTGGGGCCTCGGGGTCAGACAGAGTGATGGCAACGGAGCGCTCTAACCTTTAAGGGGCATCTTCAGGTTGAATGGATATTGCAGTGCTTGGGCTTAGAGATTGGGATACCCTGTCATTGCTGTAGGGTCGAAGAAATCGAACGACTCATTGCTGGGTACACCCAAGTCAAATCTTGGGTCAGTTGTGGTGAATTTAAGGTATTGACGCAAGGCAACATGCATATGGCGGGGTTTGATCACCACGCCCTTCACAGCGTCAACAGTGCCGTTGCGTGCAATTTTTTGTGATTCATGCCTGGGGCCGCTGGCGCCAAACACACGGTTGCCCCACGTGGGGTTGGCCTCCATCAACACTTGTGACCCGACACTCAAGTGGTCTTTGCCATTGTTGCTGTTCAAGGGGGTGCGGCCAAACTCAGAGTAGATGCGCAAAAAAATTCTGTCGCTGATGTTGAGCGCTGCTGATTTTTGCCAAATATAGTCCACCAAGTCAGTGAGCTTGGGCAGTTGTGAGGCCATGATGACGTCGTGATCCTTGTGGGTGTCAAATCCTGACGTTCCAATTTGAACGGCGGTTGTGAAGCCCGCTGCCGCGCAGATGAGTGCGATATGTGCCGAAGTCTGGCTGTCAAACGAGGCCGGCATCAACTGTGCAAGCCTTGCCAAGGCTGAGCGTGATTGACTGGCTGACACAAACTGATCCACCACATTTTGAGTACGCGGTAGCCCTTGTGCGTCTTTGAGGGCTTGCATTCGTTCCGAACGAGCCTGCTGTAATCTACCGATGTCAGCTTGCTTCATCCAGTGTTGGGTGGCCGAGGCTGAATTGGGCTCTGCCATGGAACGAAGGGTGTTTGCTGATGGGATGCCTGTTGGCGGTAACAAACCCGAGCTCAAGCCTTCGCTTAAATTAATTCCGATGCCGTTAAGCCAAGGCATGGGTAAGCCAGTTCCGTAGTGTGACGCAAAAAGCTCAGCAATATTGGGAAAACCACTGGCAAGTTTGCCTGTGTGATGAGCGCGAAGTCCGATCCCGTGGTCGTTTGATTCGCTATGAATGCCGTTGATCACCAGGCATTGCTTGTGGTACTTTTCGAAAAACGACTTGTTGTTGGCTATAGGGGCGTAACGAATATTCCCAGCCACGCCAGCAGCCATCACTCCGGCGTAAGAATTGAGGCTGTTGTCTTTCTCGCGTGGGTCAACCCATGAACTTTGATCAAGGCCGCCACCGGCATATACATTGATCAAAACTTTGCCGCTGTAAGGCGCATTGGTTTGTGAAAAAGCGGCGGGGGTCAGTGCCCAAGCCGGAATCACCGTGCCAAGGGTGCTGGCCATTTTCATAAATTTTCTGCGATGCATGACTTGCTCCTGCGTTGTTTTGAAGGGTCAGGCCCTGGCGTTCAGGTGTCGTGTGCGAGCTACTCGTACAAAAACTTGTAGTCGCCGAGCATGTAGCCAATGACGGTGGCCCAGGCTCGTCCGGTGTAGTTGGGGTCGTTGCTGTTGTTGAAGCTGCAGTTCACAGGCTTGATGGGGGCTGTGTCTCGATCCGCCCGAACATCGTTAAAGAGCTTCAATGTGCGCTGGACTTCGGTATCTGTCGCGGGAACGTCCTCTTTCCAGAGCACTTTGTGCAGATGGAGAATATTTTTTTGAATGGCTGTCTTGCCGGTTTCGCTGCTGGGCAAGTCAGTGAGCAATGCATGGGGAAACAGCAGCCTGCTCGCCATGGGCTTGTCAAAGTCACTTTTAGTGATGTTGCAACTATTTTTTGAGATCATTAGATCAATGGTGACTTGCTGCATTAAGGTGTATGACTTGGCTCGGTGGGTGCGCAGCGACCCATCAAATTCGCCGTATGTCAAGCCCCAGCCCGAGTACGGGTTATTGAAGTCACTCCAGCCCCGTCCGACTATGCCCATGAGTTTTCGATTCAGGGCGGCCGGGGTGAGCATGTTCATGCTGCCTGCGTCAGACAGCTCTGCTTGACGGGTGGGGGTGGCGTTACCGGGGCCTGAGTGCTCAGCTCTAAACCATGGCGTGGTGACCAAGTCAACCAGCAGATCGCGCATGTTGAATCGTCCGTTGCCACGGTCAGTTGCGAAGCGCGCTGCGATGGCTTTGAGCTCTTCATTTTGAGCACTGTAAGCGGCTTGCTGGGTGGCAAACAGCGGGCTGCTTGGGTCAGTTGGCGCTTTCAATGGGGGGCGGCCAAATACACCTTCGTACCAGAAGTGCACGGCACCCTGGGCAAAGCGTGGATCATTGGCTACCTTGCCTCCCAGCCATTGCAAAGCAGTGGCGTTGACCTTGAATCCTTCAGGCATGCTCACGCCGCCATAGCCTGGCGCTGCGCCATCACGAAACCAGTTGTCGCCAGGCTGGTAATAGGCTCTATTAGCAGCGTCTTTGGGGTACTTGGATGAGAGGTAATTTTTGGGCAAGGCGTGGTCGACAGAGCCTGTAAGGTTAGGGCGATACCGATTGGCACCGTCCCAGTTTTGGAACCCGGCAGCTATGGGGTCTATTGTCGAATGGCATGCAGCGCAGTCTGGGTTTTCAACAGTCGGAATTTTGAATGCGGACGTGTCATCCAAGGGGCGTGTTCCCAGGGCGCTCAAATCGGTGGCCAGGAACTGTTGAAAAAGTATGTTGACACGGTGACGGTTGCGATTGGACTCTGTGGTGGGAAATCGCTGCAGCCATGCATGCGTGGACAGCACGCCCGCGTGTTCTCGTAAGCCACCCAGCCTTTGGCTAGGCAGTGTGGCTTTGCGAAACTCGTTGTCATCCGTGGTGTTGGCGAAGGGGCCCTCGACTGTGGCGTTGAGGTATGTGGCCATGATGCTGTTGACCACGGTGTATGAGCCAGACACCATGTCGGTGTAGGGCAGGTCATTGTTGATGATGTATTTCATCAACTCAATGGGCTCTCGCCTGATTGAAGCGTCGAAACGATTTTTGACTGAATCGTTAGCTTGAGTGACGTTCTCAACCCCCAATAGGGTAGTCGCGCTGGGCCAGTCAGCGGGGTGAAGGCCGTTGTTATCGTTTCGTGGGTTGACGCCGGGCGTTAAAAAGTGGGTGTCGCCCACTTCACTCAAAAACGCATCAAACGCTGGGCCTTGCATGTAGCCGCGAATGGTTTGACGTAGCGCCGTGGCACCGCCTGCAGCGGTTGCACTGGCTTCAGCGGGCGTGGGGTTTCGACTGGCAAACAGCACCGCAGCTCGAGATAATAGGAGGCTGTTGCTGGCCAGAGCAACACCACTGAGCAGCCCTGCGCCGGTGGCTCCAGGCACGACGGGCGCTGGCGATGTAACGCACGCCTGATTGGCCATCATTGGAATCAGGTTTGCGAGGTTCTTGTAAGAGGTTGACTCTGCGTTGCCAAACGGGCTGCCCCCTACATGAGACGGTTGACCGATGGACTTGGACAGCAACAGCGCGCTCTTGTTGGTGGCGAAATTTCGCAAGATGTTGTAGTTGGCCAGGGAGCCGGCATTTGAGAAAACCAATCCGGTACCGCTCGCGGTGCTACCGCTGGTGTGACACCCCGTGCATGTGGGGGTCAGTGTGGGCCACACTGTTTGGGTGAACAGATTGGGTGCTGTGGTGCAGGGTGCAGGTGCAGGTGCAGGTGCAGGTGCAGGTGCAGGTGCAGGTGCAGGTGCAGGTGCAGGTGCAGTTGCAGGAGCAGGTGCAGGAGAAGTGGCAGCTGCTGCTGAAGGAGCAGGTGCAGGTCCTGATGC
>JANMEO010000267.1:0-11555 GCA_031376995.1 Burkholderiales bacterium | reverse complement strand
CGGGTCTGCGGCGTTGCAAATCCACGCCCAATCAACGGATAGGGCTGCGGTTTGCGCCTTGCACCCCCATTCCCCAAACAACCCATCAACCCAGCATCTTCAGTTCCGATGGGTATATGCCCTCACCCTACACCAGACCCTGAAATTTTGACGTGTAATCAGTGCTCAGGACCCATGGTTGTCGCTTAGAAACGTCAGCCTGGCGCCTTGGCGCAATGGCTCCTTTGTGGGCTAGGTACTACCGCCCATTTGAAGTAGGCGGCTGTGGCTTCACAGCAGCAGTTTGATTAACCACCGAGTCTGGCCAAGGTGGCTTGCTGGGCGACCTTGGATGGGCAGACCGTTTTTAATCGTTGGTCGGACCATACCTGGCGCCATCGTCGTGCCCCAGGCGTGCCATTCCACAGTCCAAGCATGTGCCTGGCCACGCGTGACCACGGCTCGCCTTGCGCCACGACCTGCCCCATGTACACCACCATTTGAGCTTCGAGCTCGGGTCGCGATAGCGTGGAGGGCCCCTGATTGAAAAATATTTCGTCCCACGATGCGAGCTCCCAGGGCTGCTGGTAGGCATGGCGGCCGAGCATCACACCATCGACATGTTGCAGCTGCTCTTGAATTTGCGTTAAGGATGTCACGCCACCGTTGAGCACGAACGTCAAGTCAGGAAACTCACGTTTGAGTTGGTAGACGCATTCGTAGCGTAAGGGGGGTACATCACGGTTATCTTTGGGACTCAAGCCCTGCAGCCAGGCATTGCGGGCGTGAACAATGAAAACACGACATCCCGCCTCTGCCACCTGCCCAACAAAGTCACGAACAAACCCATGGTCTTCGCTTTGATTGATGCCGATGCGGTGCTTGACCGTGACCGGTACGTTGAGCACATCCATCATGGCTTTCACACCATCAGCGACCAATCCTGGGACATTCATTAAACAAGCCCCAAAAGCACCCTGCTGAACGCGCTCGCTGGGGCAGCCGCAGTTCAAGTTGACTTCGTCATAGCCCCAGCGCTGGGCCAGTTTGGCGCAGGAAGCCAAATCTGCGGGTTGGTGCCCGCCGAGCTGCAGCGCCACAGGATGCTCATTGACGCTGAAGTCCAAATGCCGAGACACATCACCATGGAGCAAGGCGCCTGTGGTCACCATGGGTGTGTACAGCAAGGCTCGATGACTCAGCAGACGGTGAAAGTAACGGCAATGCCGATCTGTCCAGTCGAGCATCGGCGCAACGGCCAAACGCCAGGGGCTGTAGAGGGGGGGGTCGGCTTTGATCATGAGACCTATAGGGTGGACTGGCCAGACTTCAGGACGCTCTGACGTGTTGCCCCATCAATCAGGCAAAAAACCATGATCTTGATGCGGGAAAAGTCAAGTTTCATCCACTGCCGCCGAAATAAGAGTTGTGTATTGCCGCCGTGTTTTAAAAGACTCAATTTGATGAGTTGATTTTATTTTAAGGAGCAGAGGGGGGGGGGCAATCGGTCGTCACCATTCTTTACCCAAGGTCTGTCCCTTTCTTACCATGGATCTCACGCAACCTCATCGCATGAAACCCAAAGCTGCGCCTGTCACGCAGCCTGGTGTCTCGGTTGCGCCCCATGCTTCTGGCTGTCATGAGGTGAGCCGCGCTGGCAGTATTTTGATGCTGCAGTCGCGTTCAATGTGTCATGAAAAGTTTGCTACCGCAGCAACATCTGCAGTGACTGACCTGGCGATCTTGTTGAAATGTGAACGGGTGAGTCTAGGGCTACTGGAAAATCAGCAGGTGCACGTGACCACTGTCTCGGGCGTCACCGACTTGCGCAAAAAGCAAAGTGCCGTTCAGGTTGTGGCTCGTGCCATGCATGAAGCGCTGACCCAGCGTTGTGAGATCAGCTACCCGCAACTGCAAAAAACAGCCGCAAATACAACCATGGCCCATGCCAAATTGGCGCTGCGCAATGGCGGTCTTGCAATTTTCACACTGCCTGTTGTTTCTGATGGGCAGGCAGTGGCTGTGCTTCTTTTTGAGCGGCGCCACGGTTTTGACGCCCCAACCATTGAGCTGGCCAAGGATGCCGCACTTTTTGTTGGACCGCTCTTGGTGCTTAAGAAACGCGCAGAGAGTTCGCTGTCCGCGCGCATCAAGGCTGCAGCAGGTCTGGGGCCTTCAGGATTTCGAAACCCCCTTCAGGGCTTGTCTGCATTGTTGGCCTTGTCTGCCCTGGTCATGCTTGGCGCATGGCCCACCACCTATCGCGTTGTCGCTCCCGCACGGATTGAGGGCAAGGCCCAGCGGGTCATTTCAGCGCCTGTTGATGGCTTTATCCGCTCTGTAGCCATCCGACCGGGTGAAACAGTGCGGGCAGAACAAGTGATCTTGCAATTGGATGATCAAGACCTGGTGTTGGAGCGTGAGAAGTGGGAGAGCGAGATTGCCAAACTCGATAAGCAATATCGAGACGCTTTATCTAAATATGAAGCTGCAGCCATCGTGATTGCCGCCTCTAAGCTCGATGAAGCCCGTTCCCAGCTCGCACTTACTCGGCGCCAAACTGCACGAACAGCGCTCAAAGCCCCCTTCGATGGCGTCTTGATCAGCGGCGATCTCACACAATCCATTGGCATGCCAGTCAAACGGGGTCAAGAATTGATGACCCTGGCCACTGAGCGCTCTTATCGCATCGTGATTGAAGTTGATGAGCAAGACGTGGCTGATTTGCAGGTGGGTCAAACAGCCTATGCCTTGTTTGCCACCCTCAAGCAGCCCGTGCCTTTCAATGTCACACGCATCTCGCCTGTGGCCACCACCGCAGAAGGACGAAATGTTTTTGAAGTTGAGGGCCCTGGTGATGCCGGCGCCGCCACGTTGCGCCACGGTCTGCGCGGAGTAGCCAAGATTGAAATTAAGTCAAGCTTTATGGCCGCGGGTTGGTGGCAGCGCGCCAGCCAATGGGTGCGGCGCACGGCATGGCGCTTTACGGGTTGAAGTGATGATTGACATGGAACCTCTTCTCTCCCCTGACTGGTACCGCGTCGCCAGCATGCGCCCACGCTTGCGGGCGGGCGTGCGGGTGTCATCGCAGCAAATACGCGGCGAAACGTGGTACGTGCTGACTGACCCGATGTCGGGCCGCAACCATCTGTTTAACAGCGTCGCTTATCGCCTCATGTCGGCCTGCAACGGTGAGCGGTCCCTGGATGAGGTATGGGAAACGCTTGCGGCCTCCGCTGGCAAAGACACCCCAACCCAAGGGAAAACAGTCCGCGTGATATCACAAGCCTTCAGCGCCAATCTATTGATCGGCAATACCGCACCCAGCGCCCCATCCATCGTCAAGACGCAAGCGCGCAAGAAGCGTCAAGGCACACTCTCGGCCATTAACCCCATTTCGTTCAAAGTCCCGCTCTGGGACCCCGACACTTTTCTCAATACCCATAGCCATCGATGCCGCTGGCTATTCACAGCCACTGCTGCGCAGGTTTGTATGGCGCTCATTGGCCTTGGCGCGATTTTATTGCTGGTCAACTTAACTGATTACGTAACGTTCGCCGAAAAATCGCTTCACAACAGCCAGACTTTATTGATTTTGTGGTTTGTTTACCCGCTCATCAAGGGTCTACACGAAATGGCTCATGCCCTGGCCGTCAAGGCCTTTGGTGGCGAGGTGCATGAAATTGGAATTACCTTGTTAATGTTGACCCCCGTGCCTTATGTGGATGCCTCTGCATCCATGGGTTTTGCCAACAAGTATCAACGTGTGAGCGTGGCTGCTGCAGGCATTGTGACAGAGCTGACGCTGGCCAGTTTAGCCTTGGGGTTGTGGTTGCTGTCAGAGCCTGGCCTGTTGAAGGACATCGCGTTTGCCGTGGGGCTGATCGGCGGTGTATCGACGTTGGCTGTCAATGGCAACCCCTTGTTGCGCTTTGATGGTTATCACATGCTGTGTGATTTTTTTGAGCTGCCCAACTTGGCCCAAAGAAGCCAAAGTCTGTGGAACCACCTGTTCAAACGCGGGCTGCTTGGCGTGAAAGGCCCAGCTTTTGAGGGCCATGCCCGAGGGGCTTGGCCCTGGTTGCTGGCATATGCTCCTTTGTCATGGGTGTGCAGGGCCGTGCTTCTTGTGTCCATGAGTGTGTGGCTAGCCGGATATAGCAGCCTCCTTGGTTTGGCTGGCTTGGCTTTGGCATTTTGGCTTTGCCTGCTGAAGCCGACCCTGGGCACGCTGCGTTATGTGACCAGCTCCAGCGAACTTTATGGTCAGCGAGTACGCGCCATGACAGTGGCTGTGGTCGGCACGATTGCGCTGGTTGCGCTATTGTTTGGCGCAAAACTTCCGCATCAAACGCATGTGCCTGGGATCATCTGGTTGCGAGACGATGCCGTAGTGCGCCTGGCCACTGAGGGCTTTGTTGAAGAGTTTCTGGCATTGGATGGCGATAAGGTGGTGGTTGGCCAACCTTTACTCAGACTCTCCAATGACGAATTGCAGGCCAGCCTGCAAGGCGTTGAGTCCCAACTGCGACGTCGCGAGGTTGAGCGGGCCAGCAACTTTGTCGCTGATGCCATGCAAACCGGTATCGCCGATGATGAAACCGCCGCACTGCTCGCTGAGCGTCAACGATTGCAGCAACGCGTTGACCATCTGATCGTGCGCGCAGGTGTGGCGGGCCGATTTGTCATTGCACCCAGCTTCAACGTCGTCGGACGGTATCTTCCACAGGGTGAGCTTGTGGCGCATGTTCTTTCTCCTGGTCAACCCCTGGTGCGAGTGGTGGTGAGCAACGAAGACGTGGCCCAGGTTCGCGATGATGTGCGCAGTATCAGTGTGGCCCTGGCCCATGCCCCTGGACTGCAAGCCATGGGCAAGTTGGTGGCTGGCCCCCCGCTCGTGAGCAAAAATTTACCCAGCAGCGCATTGGGCGATGCAGCTGGCGGCAGCATTGCCCAGGACCCGACTGACAAGTCAGGTCGCACAGCTCTTGAACCGTTGTTTCACTTTGATTTGCGGCTGGATGCCGCCGTCGACGCACGCATTGGCGCCCGTGCACTGATCACCATTCATCATGCCAATATCAGCGCAGCCGATACGATCGCCTATTTCGTGCGTCGCTCGTTTTTGAGGCACTTCGAGCGATGAGCACCCTGCCCCTCCCCAGCAAGCGCCCTGGCTGGAGCGCACACCCAGAGCGCCAAAGCACTAATGAAGCGTTGGCCTTCGAAGACGTCCGCCGATGGCTGCATGCCGTCATCGATCGGCTGATCCCTCGGCACCGTCCACGATTGCCGCGAAAGGTTGCACGCGCCTTGCTCGAGACGCAAACCAGCTTGGCAACAGCCGATTCTAAGATGTTCCAAGAAGCCGTTGCCAAGCTGCGTGCGGAGCTGCAGTCAACGAGTTGCAACGAAGTAACAACGGGCCGTGCGTTGGGCATTGTGGGGCTGGCCATGGCACGCACTGTTGGCAAGACCCCATACGACACCCAATACCTGGCGGCATGGCTTATTCTTCAAGGCCACTTGGTTGAACTGGCCACAGGCGAAGGCAAAACCTTGGCCGCGGCAATGGCTGCGGCTGTGGCCGGACTCAGCCAAGTTCCGGTGCATCTTTTGACCTCTAACGACTATCTGGTTGAGCGAGATCGACAAGCCTTTGCGCCGTTTTATGACGCCTTAGGGTTGCGCGTTGGTTTTGTGCTCGCCAGCATGGCTCGCGAGGTGCGTCTGCCAGCCTATGACTCTGACATCACCTTTGTTACCCCCAAAGAGCTGACGTTCGACTACCTCAAAGACCACCTCGTTCAAAACGGCAACCACGACCCTCGTGTGTTGCGTGCAAGAGCACTACAACAGCATGGCACTTCTGCCTCTGCTTCTTCTACCCCTGGCGCCGGTGATCAACAGACGGGGCCTGTGCTTGCGGGCCTCTACATGGCCATCATTGATGAGGCCGACGCATGCCTGCTTGACGAGGCCATGACGCCTCTGATCTTAGCCCAATCAGATCGACCGGTCAACATCAAGGCTTACTCTTGCGCTTTCACCATTGCCGCCAAGCTCAAGCACGGACGTGACTATCAGCTACTGCCTATTCAACGGTTGGCACGCCTGACCCAGCTGGGCCGCTCACTGGTGGACCTGAGGGTTTACGAAGCATGCGCTCAACAACAGGGTCTTGCCACTGCGCTGGCCCCCCCCCAGCGTGCCCATGAGTTGGTCGAGTCGGCACTCGCTGCCACTTGTCTAATCACGCGTGGCCGTGAGTATGCTGTGACGACTGAAGGCATCCAGCTGATTGACGAGGTGACTGGTCGCATCGCAGACGGCCGACAGTGGTCGACATCTTTGCAGCAGATGATCGAATTGAAAGAGGGCTTGGTCGTGAAGCCAATGACCGCAGTGACGGCACAGATCACCTTTCAACGTTTTTTCCCGCGCTACCAACATCTCGGCGGCATGAGTGGCAGCCTCATTGAAGCGAGGCATGAGTTGCGCTTGTTGTATGGCTTGGGTGTAACGCCTGTGCCGCTTGCGCGCGCAAGCCGCATGCAATGGCTGGGAGAGTCACTGTTCATCGATGCCGCGTCGAAATGGGCAGCTGTGGTTGAGGCTACAGCCACTCACCATGGAACCGGTCGCCCCGTGCTTGTGGGCACAGACAGCATCGCCGACTCGACGCACCTATCGGGTCTTTTGAGCCAGGCTGGCATCCCTCACCAGGTACTCAATGCCATCCAGGATGCCCATGAAGCCGCGTATATCTCACAGGCGGGACGCCGCAATGCTGTCACGGTGACCACAAACATGGCTGGCCGGGGCACCGATATTCGTCTCGACCTTGACGCGAAGGCTGTCGGCGGTTTGCATGTGATTGCCTGCATGCGCAATCGGGCACGCCGCATCGACCGCCAATTGATCGGCCGCACAGCCCGCCACGGCGATCCAGGTTCAGCACAGCGCATGGTGGCGCTGGACGATTTACTGCTGCAGCGCCAATTGCCTGGCTGGCTGCGATGGGGCGCCGAGGCGATCACAACGGCCCTGCGCCTGAGTCAAGTACCCACTGCCTTGGCGCATCTGCTGTTATTTATCGGGCAACGCCGGGCTGAATGGCAAGAATCTAATTGCCGAAAACAGCTTCGCCATACCGAGCGCCATCTCAATGACCAGTACGGCTTCACAGGAAGTACTGAATAAATCAGGAGCCCATCGCCATGAAAATCAACAACTCCCCCCCCCGTGTTTGCGCCATGACAAAGCGTAAGACCTTGTACCTGGCTGCTCTGGCGACCACTCTTGGGGGTCTTCTCTGTGACCCAGCCCAATCTCAAGCACTCGACTGCATCATTCAACCTGACCAGGTGGCGCTGGTGGGCACCAGCGTACCGGGTGTGCTGGAGTCGATTGCGGTGGAGCGAGGGGACAAGGTCACCCGAGGTCAAGTGCTGGCACAACTCAGTGCAAAGGTCGAGCGCGCCGCACTGGCTGTAGCCGTCGAGCGTGCCAGCCAAATTGGCGAGGCTGAAGTGGCACGCAGCGCTCAAGAACTTGCCCGCAACGAACTTGATCGCGCCAGCGAAATGTACTCACAGAATTTTGTTTCTAAAACCTTTCTTGAAAAGCAGATGGCAGAGGCCCGCGGCGCTGGCGGCCGCACTGAACAAGCCAGTGAGCGCAGCCGGCTGGCTGGGCGTGAGGTGGCGCTGGCCCAAGCTCAGCTGGCACAGCGCACAATCCGCGCACCTATGGCGGGTGTGGTGGTAGAACGTTTGGCGGCGCCTGGCGAACTCATTGATCAAAAGCCACTGCTTCGGCTTGCCAGCATTGACACCTTGCGCGTTGATGTGCTCGTGCCAGCAGCCGCCTTTGGCCAGATTGAACGTGGACGTAAGGCCACCGTTGTACCTGAACTTTTCAATCAGCGCACGCATACGGCGACAGTGAAAACAGTAGACCGCGTCGTTGATGCTGCCAGCAACACCTTCAGAGTGAGACTGGAATTGCCGAACCCCACTGGCGCTTTGCCTGCGGGGCTCAGGTGCAAAATTGACTTGGCGCTGAATTTGGCAAAGCCCGATCGCCCCACGGCAGAGTCAACACCATTGAAGACTCCCACCTCGATCGACAAAGCAACCCTCGCGACCACGGCCGCGCCATTGCATCAGTAAATCCATCAGCAAATACATCGCTAAAGCCGGAACATCCTCAATGTTGCACGCCCAAGCCGCCGCCCTGACAGGCACTAATGGCCGCCATGCCGTCGAAAAGTCGTGCGGCCGCCGTTTTCTGGGCTTAGCCAACGCCAGCACGCCCGTGGGGCCTGTACGTCAGATGTTCAACCTACCGTCGCTTTTTGCGCGCTGTGCCAAGCAGCAGTGCGTAGATACCGATCATCTGCGGCATCTGCCATGAAAAAATTGGGCTCTTTGCTGAGAATGACGCTCGCGCTGGTTGCCTTGTGCATTGCACTGGTGCTACAAGCCGATTTGTTTTTCAATCTGCTCCCCAACCGTGCAGAGCAAGCAAGAGAATTGCGTAAAAACGTGGCCCAGGTACTGGCTGTGCAAGTGGCGTCGCTGTTAGAGATTGATGATCAGCGAACCTTGCAGCGCACATTGAATGACATTGCTGCACGTGATAAAAGTATGCTGTCACTGGGCATTCGACAAGTCGACGGCACCTTGTTGCTGCAAGCTGGTGATCACCTCAACACCTGGCAGTTGGTCAATCCCAATAACGCGCAAATTGAGCAATTGAGTGTGCCGTTCTATACCCGCGGCAAGCACTGGGGTACGTTTGAAATTGCTTTTGATAATGCCTCTAAGGCCACGATCTGGCGGTGGCTGACAGAGCCTATTGTTGTCTTGCTGCTGTTCATGGCTACCGCTGGCACGCTGACCTTTGGTCTTTATATCAAACGTGCGCTACAACACCTTGACCCATCGTCTGTGATCCCTGAGCGCGTTCAAGGTGCATTTGATGCCATGGCTGAAGGTGTGGTGGTGCTCGACCCCCGGGGGCGAATCTTGTTGGCTAACAAAGCGTTTCGTAAGCTCAATAACCCAACCGAAAGTCTCCCTCTCGGCAGCACCCTGTCAACCCTACCCTGGTTGGCACCAGCCTTTTCGACGAGTGCCCCCCCCCCTTGGATTCGTGCCATGTCTGAACGCGCGGCCAATGCTGGGCACACTCTCGAGATTCTTGACGCGGGCGATGACAAGCGTCGGTTGATCGTTAACTGCGCCCCCATCACCGATTCCGGTGGCAACGTACGGGGTTGCTTGACCACATTCAGTGATGTGTCTGAGCTGCACAGAACCAACGAGATGCTGAGGACCACGCTGGCCGAACTGTCGGCCGCCAAAGACGAAGTTCAACTCAAGAACGAAGAACTCAAACGCCTGGCAACTCGAGATCCGATGACGGGATGCCTGAACCGACGTGCATTCAATGAAGAGTTTGAGGTGCTATTTCAGCAAGCACGTGACAACAAACAGCCTTTGAGTTGCGTCATGATGGACATCGATCACTTTAAGAAAGTCAATGACACCTTTGGCCACGCGGTTGGCGACCGTGTGATCAAAGAGGTGGCACGCAAGTTGCACGACGCAAGCCGTGCCAACGATCTCGTCTGCCGTTACGGGGGCGAGGAGTTCTGTATTGTGGTGCCTCACATCGACAAAGACAGAGCCCTGGCGTTTGCCGAGCGGGTGCGCTTGAAAATAGAGCAAGAATGTGCCGCAGCGCTGCGCGATATCCAAGGCTTGAATGTGACAGTGAGCTTGGGAGTTGATATGTTGGTGGATGAGGTGCCCAACCCACCCGCCTTGATTGACCGAGCTGACCAGGGTCTTTACCGGGCCAAACGCACGGGTCGTAACCGGGTCTGCCTTTTTGAACCCGAAGCATTGGCAAGCGAAGCATCGTCACACGCAGCCACTGGGACACCCAATCAGGCATCCATACTGCCACCCAGCCCTAACCTCGCCCCCCCGGCTGAGGGCAGTCAATCTTGATCAACGCCCCGTGGTTTGTACCGCTGAATTGGGCGTCACTGGGGCGGGGGCACCTTTAGGCCCGGCAGCCGATAACGCTTCAGCTCTGGCATCCAGGATATTGCGCGGCGTCAAATCAACCGCCACCGCCTGCAAGGGGCAGCGGCCAGGCCCGTCTTCTGCCGCATCCCAACCCACTGCGTCTGACGTGTCGCCAAGCGGCTTGGACAAGCCCAGTTGAGTCGTCAACTGATTCATTGCAGCGTGGGTTCTGGCAAAGGCAATCCCAAGCTCAAACTGGGCATTGGCATGGGCCCGCCGTGCGGTATAGAGCTCATTTTCAGCATTCAGTAGGTCAAGCAAACTGCGCTGCCCGATATCAAACTGCTGGCGATAAGCATCTCTGGCCTTCTCGATAGAGAGTTCATTGCGTGCCAGGTAGCCCAACTGCTCCAACAACTTCTGCGTGTCGTTGAACGCAATTTCTGCCGTTTGACGCACATCCCTGCAAGCCTTGTCGCGCAGGTCATAGGCCTGGCTCAACAGGCTCACCTGCTGGCGCACACGGGCTTGATCCACATTGCCGTTGTAAAGGTTCCAATTCATCACGATCTCAGCAGTGTTGCTGCGAGTTTGGTCATTCACGCGGTCAAAATTATGACCAGCCCCTGCGCGCAGCCGGGCCTCTAAGCGGGGATGGAAAGCCGCGTCACGGACAGAAACAGCAGCTCGACTGGACCTGACCCCCTCAACCACAGCACTGATAGCGGGGTTGTGCTGCAATGCCTTTTGCACCACCTGCGCAACATGGCCCGGCAAGCCCCGCTGGAGAACTGCAGTCTCAGCCTCCAAACTGAAAGCGTCAATCAACGGAGGGTCACCCACAACGCGCTGATACCTGGCTGTCACATCATGCAAATTTGCCTGCTCGGTCGCCAAATTTGACTCGGCCAGGGCCAGCCTTGCATTGGCCTGTTCAAAATCAACCCCACGGCTCACGCCGGCTTTGAAACGCGATTGAATTTGCAGCAATGAATGCTTATGTTCGACATAATTATTTTCTGCTAATTGAACCAAACGTCGGTACCGAACCACATCATATTGAGCCCGGGCAGCATCAAGGGCTGTTTGCTCCGCCGTGTCTCTCAATTCAAAATAGCGACTCAAGCGTTCATGGCTCAAGCGCCGAGTTTCGTTGGTGGTGCCCAAGCCATCCCAAAGTAGTTGGGTCAAACTCAATTCGGCACCACTGCCATTAACGCTTTGTGTCTCAGGCGAACGTGTACTGACACGGCTCTCGTCTCGACCGGCATTGGCTGAAAAATCAATGCGTGGCCGCCAACCCCCGCTGGCAACCGAGACCGCGTCAATCGAGGCTTTGTACGCATTGAGTCTTGCTGTCACTTCGGGGTTGTTACTCAAGGCCTTCTCAACCGTGCTGCGCAAACTGACCTGAGCCCCGACCGAGCCACAAACGAGGCTCCCACAGACCCATAAACAGGCCAGTACAGGAATTTTAAATTGAAATAAATCGGATGCCATGAGCAGCGTCTCAGTGAAAACATGAAGCTTGTG
>JANMEO010000233.1:0-1672 GCA_031376995.1 Burkholderiales bacterium | reverse complement strand
CCAAGCTCAATCTTGAAGCGATAGCCGTAAAGCGTGAGTATCTGCAAAGGTTCAAGTGTCAGGTCGGTGGACAGCAAAAAAATGGTCCCACGCTGTGGGTGATGCACGATCACAAACCGCACCATGCGCCCCACCGGACGCCACACCAAATCAAGCATGCGATAACGCAGCGTGACATTGTTCTCCCCGTAGACCGGGCTGGGTGCGCTAACAAAAGCATCGTTTTCAAAGGCCAAGTCTTTCAGGCGCACCTTCTCGCCATAGGTGCGAGGCCTGCCTTTGCCTGAGCGCTCGACGTGTGGTGGGTGTCCCTCCGGCAAATCTGCATGAATGAATCCCCCAAACTGCGTAATGTCTATGGCAAGAGGTTGCTGACTATTTTTTGGCGTAGATCTGGTCAAAACTTGCCCCATCAGCAAAGTGCGCCTTGTTCGCCGCATCCCAGCCACCAAATGCATCTTCAATCGTGAACAGATTGAGTTTAGGGAACTGCTTGGCATATTTAGCCTGGGCTTTGGGCGAGGTTGGGCGGTAGAAGTTTTGACCAATGAGCTCTTGGGCCTCTTCGGAATAAAGAAACTTCAGATACTCTTCAGCCACTGCCCGGGTGCCTTTTCTATCGACGTTTTTGTCGATCACTGCAACGGCTGGTTCAGCCAAGATCGACAGAGATGGATAGATCAAGTTCACTTTAGTGCCAAACTCCTTCTCAAGCAGATAAGCCTCGTTTTCCCACGAGATGAAGACGTCGCCCTGGCCACGCTGTGCAAAGCTGATCGACGAGCCGCGAGCGCCTGTATCAAGCACGGGCACGTTGCTATAGAGCTTGGCCACAAACTCCTTCGCTTTGGCATCGCTGCCGTATTTACGCTTGGCAAACTCCCAGGCTGCAAGGTAATTCCAACGCGCCCCACCCGACGTTTTAGGATTGGGGGTGATGACTTTCACATCCGATCGGATTAGGTCATCCCAGTCCTTGATTTTTTTAGGGTTGCCTTCGCGGGTGAGCAAAACAATGGTGGAGGTGTAGGGTGAGCTGTTCAGGGGCAGGCGCTTTTGCCAGTCTTTAGGGATCAAGCCGCCGTTGGTGTGCAGTGCAGCAGTGTCGCCTGCCAGCGCCAAGGTGGCAACATCGGCATCGAGCCCGTCAATCATCGAACGTGCTTGTTTGCCCGAGCCGCCATGGCTTTGCTTGATGCTCACGTCCTGCCCGGTTTTGGCTTTCCAGTGCTTGGCAAAGGCAGCATTAAATGCCACGTAGAGCTCACGCGTAGGGTCATAGGAGACATTCAGCAAGCTCACCGCTTGTTGGGCACAAGCAACCAGCGAGGCGAGGGACAGCGTAGCTGCCAACGTCGCATTGACAAAAATGCGGCGCTTCATCAAAGCGGAAACCAGGGGATTGGTCATGCAGAACTCCAAAACAAGCAACGTAATGTTGCGATGGAGCAGATTCTGAAAGTTGCCAGTTAGAACTTAAACGATTAAATTCTCATTTTAAAACTCCAAAAACATCTATGCCAATTCCTGTGTGCGGGCAGCAAGACGCTTATACCCCTCGGAACTGAAGATGCGGTGTCCCTGGGTCGTTTGGGCTGTGAGGGTGCGAGGCGCAAAGCGCAGCAATACCATTTGGTATTGCGAGCATTTGCAACGCTGCAGACTCATTGTC
>JANMEO010000194.1:0-15444 GCA_031376995.1 Burkholderiales bacterium | reverse complement strand
GGGGGTAGAGGTCGTTCTCGAGTGCGGCTGAAGAGGGGCTGCGGTGCTCTTTGCGGCTTGTGTGTCCAATGACAAAGGCATTGTTTGGGTTAACAAGGCCCGGGTCGAATCTAGCTTGGCCGGTTGCGTTGCAGCCGTGTAAAAACCCGAGTTTCGGCGAGAGACCGCTGGAAGACCCTCGCCGACCATCTGCTGCTCAATTTCATCAATCTTGGCTTTGACTTCGATGTGTTTGGTGTTGCCGTCGTTTCGATCTTCTGCTTCGTCAATGCGGGACGAGTTTTCTAGCGCTGACTTTTGCTCGCCCGTGAGGCCTTCTCGGCGCACCTTTCGCAGCATGTCAAACTCTCGCTTGCGAACAAAGTCGTTGTGCCGCTTGCGCTCAATCATCGCCTTGAGCTCAGACTTGGCGAAGTCACTCTCGCTGACGCTACTTGCCGCCGAGTTGAGCTCGCCCCACTCTGACGTGGGGCTGGCCACAAACTTGACTACTTTTTGGAAGAAGCTTGAGGTGTCTTTGGGGTCCGCCATAAACGGGTGAGCCTGGTCATGAGGACTGTTCAGTCGCCAAACATCTTTTGCTTGAGCTCTCGGCGCTGCTGAGCTTCAAGAGAGAGTGTAGCTGTGGGACGAGCAATCAGGCGCCCGAGCCCGATTGGCTCGCCAGTTTCGTCACAAAAGCCGTACTCACCCGACTCAATTCGCATCAGCGACTGTGAGATTTTCTTGAGTAATTTACGTTCGCGGTCACGAGTGCGCAGCTCTAAGGCATGCTCTTCTTCGATGGTGGCGCGGTCGGCTGGGTCGGGCACGATCGAGGTGTCCTCACGCAAGTGCTCGGTGGTTTCTCCGGCATTGCTGAGCAAGTTGTCTTTCTGGGTTTGCAGGCGCGTACGAAAGAAATCGAGTTGTTTCTCGTTCATGTACTCGCTTTCAGGCATGGCCTGAAGTTCTTGTTCGGTGAGGTCGCGGCCTGCTTTGGAGCGCCAGGCATTGGCCAGTTTGGGGTCAGTGACATGCACGTGACGGGGAGTTTCGATGCTCAGATTGCTCATTTGACGCGTGGGGGGACGAGGTGGTGCAAATCTGTCGGCGAATCGAGATGTTGCTGGAGGGGGCGGGGGCGCTAGAGCCGATGAAGGCGTTGCTGCTCTTGCCGCTTTGCTCGATTTAGAAGGGGGCTTGACTGGCGTGGATGAGGTCGGTGTGAGGTTGGAGGGAACTGGTGGAGTTTTGTCCGAATTTTTTTTGGGTACTTTTTTCAACGGGGTCGATGCTGCTTTCCGAGGTTCGGAAGTGGCTTGGGCCTTTGCGGGTAATTTGGCAGGTACTGATTTTTTGGCTGGCAATTTGGCGCTGACAGTGGTTTTGGGCTTTTGAGTCCGAATGGGTGGGGGCGGTGGGGGGAGCACTTTGGTGGAGGAGGAGGCCATTTTTTTGGCCGCAGGTGCAGCTTTAACAGCGGATTTCTTGGCGGTTGCTTTTCCAGCTAAGGTCTTGGTCACAGAAGTCTCCTCGCAACAGCGACACACCCCAGTTTGATCAGGCCGGACTCAGCAGGGGCACTCTTGATAGCGAGGCAGATTGTAGTCATGTTGTTCTCATTGATCGACCTGATCTTGGTCTGTGTCGCCAAGGCCGAGAGCCTTTGTGCGTCTTGAATGTCAGTCGTGTATGTTGTCAGAGCGTGTAATATTTTGACGGCTTGGTCAGCCGGTTAGATGAGGGATTGCTCTAGCCCTTGCCGCAAAATGGCTTGCGGCAAATCCAGGCCGATGAACACCATTTTGCTGCTTTTGCGCTCGCTGGACAACCAGGCCGGGCCAAAATCAGTGCCCATCAGTTGGTGCACACCTTGGAAAATGACCTTGCGAGGCGTGCCTTTGAGGTACAAGATTCCTTTGTAGCGCAGCATTTTTGGGCCATATACTTGCACAATCGAGCCTATAAATGACTCCAGTTTTTGGGGGTCAAAGGGGCGAAAGCTGCTAAATACAAACGATTTCACATCATCATCATGGGCATGGTGGTGTGGGTGATCGCAATGCTCGTCATGGACATGGTGAGCATGCTCGGAAGTGGCATTCAAAAACTCAGGGTCGATTTCGAGTGTGGCGTTGAGGTTGAAACCCCTCAAGTCAAACACGCTGGAGAGGTCGATCTGACCAAAGTTGACGGTTTTTTGAGGAGCGCGCGGGTTGATGTTTCTGAGGCGATGTTGCAAGTCAGCCAGTGCGTTGGGGTCAACCAGGTCTGTTTTGCTGATGAATATTTGGTCAGCAAAGCCTACCTGGCGGCGTGCTTCTTGGCGCAGGTCGAGTTGTGTTGGTGCGTGCTTGGCATCCACGAGCGTCAAGATGGCATCAAGCAAGTAGCTCTGGGCAATCTCATCATCCATGAAAAAAGTTTGAGCCACGGGGCCAGGGTCAGCCAAGCCCGTGGTTTCAATGACGACGCGATCAAAATTTAACTCGCCTTTGCGGCGTTTGTCTGCTAGCTCTGCCAATGTGGTGCGCAGATCTTCTCGAATTGAGCAGCAGACACAACCATTGTTGAGCTGCAAGATTTGCTCTTGAGTGTCGCGCACCAAAATCTCATTGTCGATGTTTTCGCTGCCAAACTCATTTTCAATGACGGCTATTTTTTGGCCATGAGCGTGCGTCAAAATGCACTGAAGGAGGGTGGTTTTGCCGGAGCCAAGGAAGCCGGTAACGATGGTAGCGGGAATCAATGCCATGGTGTGAGCGGAATAAAATTGAAGTCAATGTCGCAGATTCAAGCCAACTATTAACGCTACCACATCTGGCGAGCGGCGATTGAGTTAAGCTGGAGGGCACGCCACTTTTCGCCATGGTGCGATGATCGAACCTTTTCCTCCACGACTTAAATCCGCCGATAAGAAGTCTCTCCGGCCTACGCTAATGCCCTCATCGGTGCCCCCCGGGACTCGAAATCTTCTGCAGCGAATAGTCGAATTTGTTTCGCCAGGGATTGACTCACGCGAAGAAATGTTTGAGATGCTCTGCACTGCAGAAGACCGCGAAGTGATTGCGCCTCAAACTCGCATGATGTTAGAGGGGGTCTTGCGCATGGCCGAGCTGACCGCAGGCGATGTGATGGTGGCGGCCCCGCACATGGATTTGTTGACTATTGACACAGACTATGACGAAATGCTCCATGCTGTCATCGCGACGGGTCATTCGCGTTTCCCAGTGTTCGAGACCCAGCGAGACAATATTCTCGGCATTTTGATGGCCAAAGATTTGCTCAAGCTGCAGCGGGCGCCAGAGTTGAATTTGCGCACGCTGCTGCGTCCAGCGGTCTTTGTACCGGAGTCTAAAGGCCTGAATGAGTTGTTGCGAGATTTTCGATCTAACCGTAATCATTTGGCGATTGTTCTTGATGAGTTTGGATCAACCGCAGGTTTGATCACTATCGAAGATGTTCTTGAGCAAATTGTGGGTGATATCCAAGACGAGTTTGACGATAAGCATGAGGGCTCTAGCGACATTTTTACCTTGGCTGATGGCGGGCAGCGGGTGGCGGGTGACACACCCGTCTTGGCTGTCAATGAAGCGTTTGGTGCCTCGTTGCCAATCGATGCCTTAGAGACTATTGGCGGTTTGGTTGCTCAGGCCTTTGGCCGGGTGCCGCGTCGAGGTGAGGCGGTGACTCTGGATGGCTTGGTGTTCACGGCCATGCTCACACGCGGAGGCGCCGTGCGCTGGTTCAAGGTCACTCGCGCACCGGAAGAAGCTTTGGGCAGCGACGGCGCTTGAACCGTCCATTGTTCGGGCTGTTTTTTTTGACAGCGCTTTGCGGTGCTGTTCACAGCTTGCCGATGGCTTGGCCTGCATGGTGGTGGCTGCAGCCGCTGACTTTGGCAGGGTTGGTGTGGCAGCTTGACCGCGTCAGCCCTTCACGGGCTTTTGCCTTGGGTTGGGTTTTTGGGACCAGTTGGCTGCTTGCCGCAGTCTGGTGGTTGTTCATCAGCATGCATCGTTATGGCGGTATGTCAGCCTGGATGTCTGCGGCAGCCGTCTTTTTATTGTGCGCGGCTTTGGCTTTGTACTGGGCCTTGGCCTGCGCGGGGTTTGCTTGCTGGCGTCGAGGTACGCTGGTTGCTGACAGCCTCTTGCTGACTGGGCTTTGGTTGCTCACCGAGTTAGCTCGAGGCTCTATTTTGACTGGTTTTCCCTGGGCTGCTAGTGGGTACGCCCATGTTCAGGGTCCTCTGGCGCCTTGGGCCCCATGGGTTGGCGTTTATGGGCTGGGCGCTGTCAGTGCATTGGCTGTTGCGTGTTGCGTGCTGCGAGGCACGGGAGGGCGCTGGTGGGCCATTGGTTTGATGGGCCTTGGCTTGGGGCTGGTGGCTGTCTCAGGCCCCTTGAACTTCACCACCGATGTGGGGCGGCTGAAGGTTGCTTTGTTGCAACCCAATGTGCCTCAGCAAGAAAAATTTTCATCGCAGCATTTATTCAGTGCGCTGAATTGGACCCGCGATAAATTGACGCAGCTGTCGGTGGACCTGGTGGTGGCGCCAGAGACGGTGGTTCCGCTGCTGCCTGAGTATGTGCCCTCTGAGTTTTGGGCGCCGGTCAGAATGCACTTCAAGGCCGACGGGCGCCATGCCCTCTTTGGGCTGCCACTGGGTGATTTAGCCCACGGATATACCAATTCAGTCGCAGGCTTGTCGAGCTCGTCGCTAGACACCCCAAAGGGTTTTTATCGTTATGACAAGCACCACTTGGTGCCTTTTGGGGAGTTTGTTCCGACGGGTTTTCGGTGGTTTACCGCGCTCATGAACATCCCCCTGGGGGACTTTAATCGGGGCATTGTCAATGCACCTTCCTTCGAAATTTTGACTGCCCAGACTCGCCAGTGGGCGGCCCCCAATATCTGTTTTGAAGATCTGTTTGGCGAAGAGTTGGCAACACGGTTCGTGGGGCCACAGCCGCCAACGCTGATGGTGAATGTGAGCAATATTGCGTGGTTCGGCAACACTATTGCATTGAGGCAACATTTGCAAATCTCACGCATGCGAAGCATGGAGCTTCAGCGTCCCATGCTGCGAGCAACCAACACCGGCAGTACCGCTTTCATTGATCACCTGGGGCAGGTACAAAGTGAACTGCCTGCCGCCATGGAGGGGGTTTTGGTGGGTGAGGTCGAGGGGCGCGCAGGGGTGACGCCCTTTGCGTGGTGGGCAGGGCGCTGGGGCCTGTGGCCTTTGTGGGCCTTGGGGGCCTTGCTGGTCGCGGCTTCAGGGCGCTTGCCTGGCCTTGTGCGGGCGCATTTCAAGGCGCATTGCAGGGGCACAATTTAGAATCCTCTTAGCGCGTGTGCGTGCAACCCCTTGCCACGCTTCATCAGCGGTTGACCGCTGTTTCTTCTTTTACACACTGGCACACACCATGCTGACTTTTCAGCAAATGATTTTGCGTTTGCAAACCTACTGGGATCAGCAAGGCTGCGCCTTGCTCCAGCCCTATGACATGGAGGTGGGGGCGGGAACCAGCCACACCGCCACTTTTTTGCGTGCCCTGGGGCCAGAGCCCTGGAAGGCGGCTTACGTGCAACCGAGTCGGCGCCCCAAGGATGGGCGCTATGGGCAAAACCCCAACCGGCTTCAGCATTATTACCAGTATCAGGTGGTGCTAAAGCCTGCACCTGCCAACATCTTGGACTTGTACTTGGGCTCTCTCAAAAGCCTTGGGTTCGATCTTGCTGTCAACGATGTGCGCTTTGTTGAAGATGACTGGGAGAACCCTACGCTTGGGGCTTGGGGCCTGGGTTGGGAAGTCTGGCTCAATGGCATGGAAGTGACTCAGTTTACTTATTTTCAGCAAGTGGGCGGTATCGATTGTCGGCCTCTCACCGGCGAGATCACCTATGGTCTGGAGCGCTTGGCGATGTATTTGCAAGGTGTTGACAATGTTTATGACCTCCGCTGGACTGAAACTTTGCTCTACCGAGATGTCTATCATCAAAACGAAGTGGAGCAAAGCACCTACAACTTTGAACACAGCGACGTCAACTTTTTGTTGTCAGCCTTCGATGCCCACGAAAAGCAAGCCCAATATCTCATCAAGCAACAGCTCGCTTTGCCGGCCTATGAGCAAGTGCTGAAAGCGGCACATACGTTCAATCTTTTAGATGCCCGTGGTGCTATCAGCGTGACTGCGCGTGCAGCTTATATCGGCCGCATCCGCAACATTTCTCGCGGCGTGGCACAAAGTTATTTTGACAGTCGTGCGCGTCTAGGCTTTCCTCTGGCCCCTAAAGCTTGGGCTGATGAGGTGTTGGCTCAGTGGGTTAAGACAGACAGGGGTTCTGCATGATGCGTAGTTTGCTGGTTGAGTTGTTGGTGGAAGAGTTGCCACCAAAGTCGCTCAAATTGCTGAGTGAGTCTTTCGCCGCAGGGTTAACCGAAGCCTTGCGAGCACAAGGCTTGGTTGGCGCGGAGGCCGTCAGCACGCCCTTTGCCACGCCGCGCCGCTTGGCATTGCATCTGACCCATGTGCTTGAACAGGCCCCAGAAAAGGTGGTGCGTCAAAAGTTGATGCCTGTGGCTGTGGGGCTCAGTGCCGGCAATCAGCCAACACCAGCCTTACTTAAGAAGCTGACCGCCTTAGGCACTGATGCCAGTGTGTTGGCCGATCTTGAACAGGCTCTGGACGGCAAGGCCAATACCCTGTTTTGGTCTCGTTGGATGCCGGGCGTGACGCTGGCCCAGGGCCTGCAGTCTGCCTTGTCTGAGACGCTGACGCATTTGCCCATTCCTAAACTGATGCGCTACCAGTTGGCCGATGGCTGGGACAGTGTGCAGTTTGTGCGCCCCGCACAGGGTTTGGTGGCTTTGCATGGCGAGCATGTCGTGCCAGTGAGCGCCTTGGGCTTGAGTGCCAGTCGCTACACGCAAGGGCATCGCTTTGAGGCGCTCCAGTCGCCTTTGACCCTGCGAGAGGCCGACAGTTATGTGCAGCAATTGCAAGACGAGGGCCGTGTCATTGCCAGCTTCACACAACGCCGCGCTTTGATTCAGCAGCAACTTGCCAACTCCGCTGCTCAGGCCAACATCCCTGATGCCCACCCGATTGATGACGATGCGCTTTTGGATGAAGTCACTGCTTTGGTTGAGCGGCCTCATGTGCTCTTGTGTTCGTTTGAGCCCATTTATCTGACGGTTCCCGAAGAGTGCCTTATTTTGACGATGACGGCCAATCAAAAATACTTTCCGCTTTTGGATGCACAAGGTGCGTTGACGCACCAGTTTTTGGTGGTCAGCAACATTCATCCTGCCGACCCGCGGCGCATCATCGAGGGCAATGAGCGGGTTGTGCGACCGCGCTTGGCTGATGCTAAATTCTTTTTTGATCAAGATTGCAAAAAAATGCGGCTCGAGGATCGCGTCGAGGGCCTGGGTCATGTGGTCTACCATGCCAAACTGGGTTCTCAACGGGCGCGCGTCGAACGCATTCGGCGCATTGCAAAGTGGGTGGCTGAGCGCATTGGCGCCGATCTGGTCTTGGCCGACCGGGCTGCATGGCTGGCTAAAGCTGATCTTTTGACGGACATGGTGGCCGAGTTCCCCGAGCTTCAGGGCGTGATGGGGGCTCACTACGCCCGTTTGGATGGCGAAGATTTATCGGTGGTCGCTGCGATCCAGGGGCAATATTTGAATTTGCGTGGTGCACCTGAAAGCCCTGGAGACTCGGTGCGCGATGCCCTGATGATTGCCGATCGTGTCGAGACCTTGGTGGGTATTTGGGGTATTGGCCTCAAGCCGACGGGCGATAAAGACCCCTTTGCGCTGCGTCGGCATGCGTTGACCTTGCTCAATGTGTTGACTGCTGTGAGCGCCGAGCGAGACATTGGCTTGTCTGAACTTCTGCTCTTTACAGCATCCGTATTTGAGGGCTTGGCCCTGGCGCCCCAGACGATCGAGCAAGTGGAGGCCTTTGTCTTTGAGCGCTATTTTCATCAACTGTCCGCCAGTTTTGCCCCCCGTTGGGTCGATGCTGTTCTCAGCCTGCATCCCCCGCTGCATCAAACCATTTCACGCTTGAATGCGGTATCGGCGTTTGCTAAGCTGCCGCAGGCGGATGCTTTGGCCGCAGCCAATAAACGAGTAGGTAATATCCTCAAAAAATCACAACCTCTTTCTCCCGGGGCAGTTGATGTGGGCTTGCTGGTAGAGCCTGCTGAACAGGCTTTGTATCAAGCTTTGCTTCAAGTGGCGCCTACAGCCAACTCAGCATTTGAAAAGGGGGACTACACTTTATCGTTGCAGGCTTTGGCCGCATTGCGAACACCGGTCGATGTGTTTTTTGATGAGGTGATGGTGAATGCTGAGGATGCGGCTTTGCGGGATAACCGCTTGAGGTTATTGTCGCAACTGCAGGCTGCCATGAACCGCGTGGCGGATTTATCACAGCTGGTCAATTGAAGCTTCCTCATGCGCACCGAAACTGCTCCTAAAGTCGTGATCCTTGATCGGGATGGCACCCTCAATGAGTTTCGCCAAGACTATGTGATGTCTGCCGATGATTGGGTGCCCCTGCCTGGCGCGCTCGAGGCCGTTGCGCGTTTGAACCAAGCCGGTTGGCACACGGTGATTGCCACCAACCAGGCAGGTTTGGGTCGGGGGTTGTATGACATCGCTGCTTTCAATGCAATTCATATCAAGCTCAACCAGATGTTGTCCAAGCTGGGGGGGAGAATCGATGCCGTCTTTTTTTGCCCGCACACGGATGTCGATCAGTGCAACTGTCGCAAGCCGCTTCCTGGCCTGTACCAAGACATCGGCAGACGTTACAACCTGGATCTGAGCGACTTGCCAGCTGTGGGCGAGTCTTTGCGCGATTTGCAGGCCATTGCTGCCGCTGGATGTGAGCCCCATCTGGTGCTCACGGGTGAGTGTCAGCGGCTGGGCCCAGCCCATGCGCAACACATCGTGAATTTAATTCCTCAAACCATGGTGCATGCTGACTTGGCTGCTTTTGCCAGTTTTCTGATCCGTCGTGAGCGTGATATGCGTGGTTTGGATGCGGCCGAATCAGGCTCTGGAGTGTTGACTTGATGATATTGGCTGGTTTGCGATCGTTGATATTTGTGATCTTTTTGGCTCTCACCGTCATTCCTTGGGCCATGGTGGCAGTGGTGCTTTCTGTGTTTGTACGTGGTCAGCCGTTGTACCGAGTTTGCGTGGGCTGGTTGAATTTGTCCATCGCAGCTGCAACCTGGATTTGTGGCGTGCGCTATCAAATGCATGGTCAGGCTCATTTGAGCCAGGCTGAGCAGGCAGGTGCAGTGATTTTGTTGCCGAAGCACCAAAGTACCTGGGAGACATTCGCCCTTCCTGGGCTCATGCCGCGTCCTCTAAGCTATGTATTTAAACGTGAACTGCTTCGCATTCCGTTCTTCGGTTGGGCGATCGGTCGCCTAGACTTTATTCACATTGACCGAAAAAAAAGCGCTCAAGCTTGGAGTCGAGTGGAAGAGCAGGGCAAGGGTTTGATGGCCCGTGGTCACTGGATGATTATGTTTCCCGAAGGTACACGCACGGCCCGAGGTGAGCAGGGGGTTTATAAAACGGGCGGCACGCGTTTGGCTGTCAGTGCCGGGGCTGTGGTGGTGCCGATTGCGGTCACTTCGTCGCGTTGCTGGCCTCGCAAGTCTTTTGTATTGCGTCCTGGTGTGATTGATGTCTCTGTGGGCCCCCCGATCTCGGCTCGAGGTCGTGCGCCTGATGAGCTGATGCGTGAAGTTGAGGCTTGGGTTGAAACAGAGATGCGGCGCTTAGACCCACAAGCCTACCCAGCAAAAGTTGGGGCGTCTACTGAGCTGACCGCCTGAGTTCGAGCGTGGGGAAAATAGTGCAGACAGCACAAGTTCAAAGAATGGTCCTTTTGCCTGTGGGCACTCGCCAATGACTGGGGTCGCTTTGACCACCCAACTTTCGTTGTTTGAGGCGCCAGACCGCTCGATGTCTGAGTGGCCGGCGCCCGATCATCGATTGCCTGTGTCTGCAGCAAGGCCCAGGTTTTTTTTGAATCCGGCTGCAGACTCACGCATTGAGCTCAAGGGTTGTGTGGTGGCCTATGTATTGCTTCGGGCTCGCAGGCGCAGCATCGGATTGTCTGTGGATGTTGATGGCTTGCGCGTGAGCGCTCCCCGTTGTGCGACCTTGCATGAGATCCAATTGGCCTTGATGAACAAGGCTGATTGGATCATTCGCAAACTTTGCGATCAAAACGATCGCTCCCAGCAGGTGCAGTGTGTCCAAGCCAATTTAAAGGCTGGGCGCTTGCCTTTTCTCGGTCAAACCCTGCAAGTACAGCCCACACTGCACAGCGGCTGCAGCTTTGATACTCAGTCATCAGTCTTGAGTGTCGGTTTGAGCGGTGTGGCCAGCGCACCTCAAATTCAGGCTACCGTGCTGGCATGGCTCAAGAGTCAAGCCTTCAAAATTTTCATGCAGCGCTGCGAGCACTTTGCACCCTTGCTCAAGGTGCAGCCGCGCAAAGTGATGTTGTCTGGAGCGCAAACGCGCTGGGGAAGTGCCAACACATCGGGGGTCATTCGCCTCAACTGGCGATTGGTTCACTTTGATCTGCACACCATTGATTATGTGGTGGCGCATGAGTTGGCCCATTTGCGGGAGATGAATCACAGCACTCGCTTTTGGGCTCTGGTGTCATCTGTGGTGCCCAGTGTAAGTTTGGCGCAACAGGTGCTTAAAGATACTGTGTTGCCTGTTTTTCGCGGATGATTAGGGGATTTTCTGGCCGACAACGACTTTGCGAACAGTCCCTAAAACTCATCCATCCATGTTGATGGGTTTGGCCCCAAGGCTGTGCTGTCGCTTTGGATCAATCCAGGTTCGAGGAGTACCCCATTTTGTTTCAGGAGTTTCACATGAGTCTTCCTGGTCTCAATTTTCAACTGGGTGAAGAGATCGATGCCCTGCGTGATGCCGTTCGCAGTTTTGCGCAAGCTGAGATTGCACCGCATGCTGCGGATATGGATGCCAGCGATCAGTTTCCTGCGGCACTTTGGGCTCAAATGGGTGCCATGGGCCTGCTCGGCGTCACCGTCCCCGAGGCGTTGGGGGGCGCGGGCATGGGTTACCTGGCGCACATGGTGGTCATGGAAGAAATCAGTCGCGCCAGCGCCAGTGTGGGGTTGAGTTATGCCGCGCATAGCAATTTGTGCGTGAATCAAATCAGCCGCAATGGCTCCGTTCTGTTGCAACAACAGTATCTGCCCAAGCTGCTCAGCGGCGAGCACATCGGCGCCTTGGCCATGAGTGAGGCGGGTGCTGGATCGGATGTGATGGGGATGCAGCTCAAAGCCCAAGATCATGGTGATCACTTTGTGCTCAATGGCCACAAAATGTGGATTACCAATGGCCCCGACGCTCACGTGTTGGTTGTTTATGCCAAGACGGCCCCCAATCGCGGCGCTCAGGGGGTCACGGCGTTTGTGGTCGAGCGCACGATGAAGGGCTTCAGCGTGGCGCAAAAGCTCAACAAGCTCGGTATGCGAGGCAGCCAAACGGGTGAGCTCGTGTTTCAAGACGTTGTGGTGCCACGCACCCACATACTGGGTGAGCTCGATGGTGGGGCCAAAGTATTGATGAGCGGGCTTGATTTTGAGCGGGCCGTGTTGGCCGCTGGCCCGTTGGGCATCATGCAAGCCGTGATGGACAATGTGGTGCCTTATGTCCACGAGCGCAAACAATTTGGCCAGTCGATTGGTGAGTTTCAGCTGATTCAAGCCAAACTGGCTGATCTGTACACCACGTTACAAGCAGGTCGTGCGTTTTGTTACACCGTGGGTAAAAACCTCGATCTCTTGGCTGTGCAGCCCGGAGGGCATACTCGCTCGGTGCGCAAAGATTGTGCCTCGGTGATTTTATGGTGTGCTGAAAAGGCCACTTGGATGGCTGGTGAGGGCATTCAAATCTTTGGCGGCAATGGTTATATCAACGACTACCCATTAGGCCGCTTATGGCGTGATGCCAAACTGTATGAGATTGGCGCGGGCACCAGCGAGATACGCCGCATGCTGATTGGTCGAGAGCTTTTTGCGCAAACGGCCTGAAGTTGAACCGGGTTGAGCACTCATGTTTCCTCCTAAACTCAATCATGCTCAAGCATTCGATATTGCTCAAGCCATGCTCGATGGGTTTGACCGTCACTATCGTTTGTTTCGTCAAACCAGTGCACAAGCCAAAACGCGTTTCGAGCAAGCTGACTGGCATGCCCAGCAGCGGGCCCAGCGTGAACGCATTGAGTTTTATGACCTGCGCGTTCAGGAAGCCTACTTGGCGCTGAAAAAAGACTTTCGGGCCGGTTCGCTGTCTATGGACGTTTGGCAACAAGTCAAATTGCACTACATCGGCCTGCTGACCAACCATCATCAACCCGAGTTGGCGGAGACTTTTTTCAACTCGGTGACGACCAAAATTTTGCACCGACACTATTTTCACAATAACTTTATTTTTGTGCGTCCGGCAGTCTCTACCGAATACCTCGACGATACCAAGACGTTTCGAGCCTACTACCCTCAGAAAGATACGTTCAGCCAGACTTGGTTGGCTATTGTGCAAGACTTTGGCTTGCAGTGCCCTTTTGAAGACTTGGGTCGAGATGTTGCGCAGCTTTTGCAAGCAGTACAAGCCGAAATGGGTGATTTTCGCGCCCGGGCTAATTTTCAGGTGCAAGTTTTAAGCTCATTGTTTTTTCGAAACAAGGGCGCTTATGTAATTGGCAAGTTGATCAATGGCTTTAAGGAAACTCCCTTTGCCCTGGCTATTTTGCACAACGAACAGGGGCAGCTGAGCATTGATGCGATATTGTTCAGCGAAGATGATTTGTTGATGCTGTTTAGCTTTGCTCGGGCTTATTTCATGGTTGAGATGGAGGTGCCTTCGGCGTATGTGCAGTTTCTTCGCTCAATCATGCCGCGCAAGCCGCGGGCAGAGCTTTACAGTGCTTTGGGGCTGCAAAAGCATGGCAAGAGTTTGTTTTATCGCGATTTTCTGTCTCACCTGCGCTCTAGCACTGACCAATTTCGAATTGCGCCAGGCATCAAAGGGATGGTGATGCTGGTGTTTGACCTGCCCAGCTTTCCTTACGTCTTCAAGGTGATCAAAGATTTTTACCCGGCTCAAAAAGAAACGACACGCGAGCTGATTCAAAGCAAATACCTGTTGGTTAAACAGCATGACCGTGTGGGGCGAATGGCGGATACCCTGGAATACAGCAACGTGGCGTTTCCGTGTGAGCGTTTCGATGCTGAGTTGATCCAAGAGATCCGCCACTTTGCCCCAAGCCAGCTTGAAATTTCTGATCGCGACGCTGATGGAGCCCCTGAGCTGATTCTCAAGCATGTCTATATCGAGCGACGCATGATCCCGCTCAACATCTATTTGCAAGAGGCCACTCCTGATCAAATGCGTCATGCTGTGATTGACTACGGCAATGCCATCAAAGACCTCGTGGCCGCGAATATTTTTCCGGGCGACATGCTTTGGAAGAATTTTGGCGTCACAAGGCATGGCAAGGTTGTTTTTTATGACTATGACGAAATTGAATACATGACCGATTGCAATTTTCGCAGCTTGCCAATACCACGTAACCCTGAAGAGGAAATGTCTGGCGAAATTTGGTACAACGTGGGTGCGCGAGACGTATTTCCTGAGACTTTTGGGCCTTTTTTGCTTGGCAATTTGGCGGTGCGCGAGGTCTTTATGGCGCACCATGCCAATTTGCTCGAGGCTTCATTTTGGCAGCATCACCAAAGCCGAATCAAAGCCGGACATGTGCATGATGTCTTTCCTTACGAGGCGGCCAAACGCTTCAGTGTTCAGCGCCAAAATTTGTGCTCAGAGACAGGCGGTGTGCTTCAACCTAGAAACGGCAGTTGACCGCTTTCATCCGCGAGGAAACCTTGATGAATACTGATATTTGGACCTACGAAAGCCTTCACCTTGTGGGTGAGAGCGCTACGTGCCCGAGTGAGCCGCGCTGTGGGCGTCTGGCGGCGTTGCTCCTTCTCGTGGGCATGAGCCCACCGCGTCGTCGCCCTTGTAGGGCGCACCCGCGCTTGCAAGCGCGGGTTGTTGCGCAGGCGCACAGCAAGCTGTCCGAAAGCCCTGCTGCACCCTTGCCAAACACCCACATCGCAGCCCACTCGGGCACGTTTAACTGCCGTTTCTAGATTCAATCTTGAAGCACACCGCCCGATGACCGGGAAACCCAAGTTGGCCCTCTTTTGTGAGAGATGTTCAACGGATGTTTCAGAATTCAAAAATTTTAACCCTTGATGTCGCATGGCAGACCCTACTGTGATCGTTGCTGCAGCCCGTACACCGATGGGCAGTTTGATTGGCGAGCTATCGGGGCTCAGTGCCACGGCTTTGGGGGCGGTTGCTATTGCCGCAGCCGTCAGCCGAGCTGGGGTCGACCCCAGCAGCATCAACGAAGTCTTGATGGGCAACTGCCTTGGGGCTGGGCTGGGCCAAGCGCCAGCTCGGCAAGCGGCCCTGGGCGCAGGCCTGCCGTTGTCGGTCGGGGCGGTCACACTGTCCAAAATGTGCGGTTCAGGGCTGCGCGCCATCATGTTTGCCCATGACATGCTTCAAGCTCAATCAGCGCAAGTGGTGGTGGCGGGTGGTATGGAGAGTATGAGCAATGCCCCACATCTGCTCTATGCCCGCAAAGGCTTGCGCTATGGCGCAGGGCGCTTGCTCGATCACATGGCCCTGGATGGCCTGGAAGATGCCTATGAGCCAGGGCGGTCGATGGGAGAATTGGCTCAAGCCTGTGCAGACCATTTCAACTTGACGCGTGAGCAACAAGATGCTTTTGCTGTGGCCTCGACCCAACGTGCGTTATACGCCCAGGCGCAAGGCTACTTGGCTTGGGAGATGGCACCTGTGAGCGTGAGCGTGTCAGGCCAAGCTGCTTCTTGGATCATGGATCGTGATGAACCCCCCACCCACGCCAAGCTTGATAAGGTCACCCGTCTTAAGCCTGCTTTCAAGGTGGGGGGTACCATCACTGCGGCCAATGCCTCGGGCATTGCTGACGGTGCCGCTGCCTTGGTGCTGATGCGCGAGTCCAGGGCTGTGCATGAAGGCCTCAAGCCCTTGGCACGGTTGTGTGCCAGCGCAATTCATGCACACGAGCCCGCTTGGTTTGCCACAGCGCCTGTGGGCGCCATTCAAAAGACCCTGAGCTTGGCTGGCTGGACGTCGGATCACGTTGACTTATGGGAGATCAATGAAGCCTTTGCTGCGGTACCTCTGGTCGCCATGGATGCACTGAAGCTGCCTCATGATCGCGTCAATGTTCATGGTGGCGCCTGTTCAATGGGGCACCCCATTGGGGCCAGTGCTGAGTGCGACGGCAACCGCTGCCGCTGGCGGAGTTG
>JANMEO010000091.1:0-7754 GCA_031376995.1 Burkholderiales bacterium | reverse complement strand
CAACTCAGTAAGATGATCCACGAACGCTCCTTCTTGTTTGATCGTTTGCTTTGGAACTCACGATCTTCCAAGGTTTTCAGGGGCGTTCACCCCATCACAGCCTTTCTACAACAGGCGTCTTATCCCGAACTGACGTTAACTACGGATTGCTCACCGACGAACGGGACTGCCCCGTGGCAGTCTCGGTGCGAGGGCGACACCTCGGATAGCACAACATTCTTACCCCATGTCAAACGTTTGCGTGAAAAGTTCGCTATTCAGCGCATGGTGATGGTGGGGGACCGGGGCATGATCTCTCAAAAAGCCATTGATGAGATGAGCAAAGATGCTGATGTGGCCTGGATCACGGCGCTACGCAGCGCATCGATTCGCACCCTGGTCGAGCAGGGACATGTACAGATGGGACTTTTTGATGAGCACAATTTGCTGGAGATCACCTCACCAGACTTTCCCGGTGAGCGGCTGGTGGCGTGTCGCAATCCAAAGTTGGCCAAGTTGCGCGTGCATACCCGCAATGATTTGATCGTGGCCACAGAGAAAGAGCTCGAAAAAATCAAGGTCCGCGTTGGCGCGGCCAAGCTCGTGGGTAAGGACAAAATTGGCGTCGCGGCAGGTAAGGTGGTCAACCGCTACAAGGTGGCCAAGCATTTCGAGTTGGTGATCACAGATGACACGTTTACTTTTACGCGCCTTACGGCCAACATTGCAGCCGAAGCTGCGCTCGATGGGCTGTACATCATTCACACCTCAGTCAAGGAGCAACGCATGGATGCGCCCGCCTGTGTGCGCACCTACAAGTCTTTGGCACAAGTGGAGCGCGCGTTTCGCTCGATCAAGACGATGGATTTAAAGGTGCGACGCATTCATCACCATCTGGAGAGTCGGGAGCGTGCGCATATTTTCCTGTGCATGTTGGCCTACTACGTGGAGCCCTAAACCGCCACAGGCGCTTTGATGGCCGGGTGATGTTGATAAGCTTTCAGCTCAAAGTCAGCAAGTTCATAGTCAAACAACGAGGGCGGCAAACGCCGGAGCTTGAGGCTGGGAAAGGGCAGGGGTTCGCGGCTCAATTGCAGTGTCACTTGCTCGGCATGATTGCTGTAAATGTGACAATCGCCGCCGGTCCAAATAAACTCGCCCACTGTGAGGCCGCACTGCTGTGCCAACATGTGTGTTAACAGGGCATAGCTGGCAATATTGAAGGGTACGCCCAGGAAAATGTCTGCGCTGCGCTGGTACAGCTGGCAGCTCAGTTGACCCGGGGCATCAGGGGTGGGGCCAGGTGCCACATAGAACTGAAAAAAAGCATGGCAGGGCATGAGCGCCATCTTTGAGAGGTCGGCCACATTCCAGGCGCTGACGATGATGCGGCGGGAATAGGGATTACCCTTGAGTTGGGCCATGACGTCACTGATTTGATCGATGTGTTGGCCATCAGGGGTTGGCCAACTGCGCCATTGAACGCCATACACCGGCCCCAGGTCACCATCTGGAGCCGCCCATTCATTCCAAATGGTCACATCACGCTCTTGCAGCCAGCGGGCATTTCCATCGCCTCGCAAGAACCACAGCAACTCCAGCACAACCGATCTGAAATGAACCTTTTTGGTGGTGACCAGAGGAAAGCTTTGAGTCAAATCAAAACGCATCTGGTGGCCAAACACACTGCGTGTCCCTGTTCCAGTGCGGTCGGGTTTGAACACCCCATGCGATTGAACATGGCGCATCAGGTCCTCATACTGCGATGAGGCTTGAGGCAAGGTTGGCTTGTTCATGGTCAGGTTGGCTCGTTGAGTTTTGCCCTTTGAGGTGCTGGTGTCAGCGGGTTGTCTGGCTCACCAAAATCTCTAATCGACGATTGCGGGTGCGCCCTTCAGCGGTGTCGTTGGGTGCCAAGGGGTCACGTGCGCCGCGACCCATGGCTTGAATAAAGGGCGTGATGACTTTTCGACTGATCAGGTAGTCACGCACCGCGCGAGCGCGCTCGAGCGACAAGCTATTGTTTTGGGGGTCAGTGCCCACATTGTCGGTGTGCGCACGGATCGACAATTGGACATCGGCTTGCCTGGAAAGGCTGACTGCCAGTGCATCGAGCACCGGCAGTAAAACCGCACCGATTTTGGAGCTGTGAGGAGAAAAAGCCCAATCGGTCGGCACCGACAACATGAGTTCATTTCGGGGTGTTTGCGATACCACAATGGGGGTGCCTATAGCTGCACGATCCAGGCTGATGCGTTTATTTTCGAGGGCAAGGCTCCAAACGTTGCCCTCGACCACGGAATCCACAGCTTCAGGCGGCGGTTTGAGAAGCCCAACGGATGCTGGGGGGGGGGCCTGGGGCGGTTTATTTTCAGTGCCAGCATTGAGGGCAGAGCTGGGCGCTGGTGCGACAATATTTTTCAAGCTGATGGTTTGGCAGCCGATCAATCCTGAGCACAAACCCACCAACAGGCCCGACTTGAGCCAGCATAAATTGTGAGCATTCATAAAATGGGAATCCTGAATCAAGGGTCAAAACCGCGAATGGCAGCATGGCCGAGGGGACAGGCCTTGGGCGACTCTGGCAAAGCTTAGCATGGCCTGAGACCGCTTGAACTTTTCTCTGGCGCTGATCATAGGGGTATTGGGGGTTCTGTCGCACATGGACGCCCCCGGTTTGCCAAGTCTTCAATTCATGATGGTTCAAAGGTAAAGATTGCACCCGTACATTCGGACTTTGATTGCGACTTTAAGTCGCCGTCCTTGATGGGATTTGCTGGCTGGGTATTCGCCATGTTGACCATCCAAACGATCAGATCGTCGGCGATTCAGCCCGTCTCGTAACAATCCAGCCTCGGCGTGGCTCGCAGACGAATTCGCCCGCCTTGAAAACCCGCAACCAGTTGCCAGTGACAATCGTCAGAAAATAAAAAAATGGCTAGCATATTTTTATATGCTAGCCATTTTTACTTTTTGGTCGGGACGGCGGGATTCGAACTCGCGACCCCTTGCACCCCATGCAAGTGCGCTACCAGGCTGCGCTACGCCCCGACTAGTCACGTATGATAACCGCTTTCCGGCCTCAGGTCAGCGTTTCACGAATAGAAATCAACGCTTCTCGCAACCGACTCAGGTTGATCAAGCCCTCTTGGAGGGTAGCGGGCACCGAAGCATGGCGAGCCTCAAACACCGATGCATGAGACTGAGGCGTGTTCGAAAATACCGAGCCGCTCACCATTGACGTCATTTCGCTCACCGCCATGGCCAGGCTTGCACTGTCGATTTCATGAACCTCGAGTCCAGGCAAGGAGGTGGGGGCATGACCAGAGGGCCCCTCCCGCCCGATGCCTTCGCTCAAACGGTTTCTTGCTCCACTGATCGTGAATCCTTCGTCATACAACAATTCGCGGATACGCCGAATCAGCAAGACTTCGTGCCGCTGATAATATCGCCGATTTCCACGTCGCTTCATTGGCTTGAGTTGGCTGAACTCTTGCTCCCAATAACGAAGCACGTAGGGCTTCACACCGCAAAGCTCACTCACCTCACCAATGGTGAAGTAGCGCTTAACAGGTATGGACGAAAGAGTTTTTTCCATAAAAATCAATCCTCCATCACGTAGATCACCCTTCACGCCCTGCGCCAACACTGCATCTGCAGCTCCGACGGGAATATTTAGACTTTACTCAATATCGTCCCTGGACATTTTGACGCCTTGAACCAAAGCTTTGAGCTTATGACTGGCGTGAAAGGTAACGACGCTGCGAGCATCAATGGGGATTGTCTCACCCGTGCGAGGGTTACGTCCCGGGCGGGGTGCCTTTCGGCGAATCGTGAAATTTCCAAAGTTTGACAATTTGACATCACTACCACGCACCAAGGCAGAGTTCACATGCTCGAAAAAAGCGTCGACCATGTCTTTCGACTCACGCTTGTTGAGGCCCAAGCGCTCAAAAAGCAAATCAGCCAGCTCGGCTTTGGTGAGTGTTGGCGTCTCGATGTAGGGCAAGATCACTCGACCCTCGCGTACCGAGGGCTTGATCTCGACATTGACAGTCAAGGCCGCAGAGGGTTTGCTCATTTTGTCACTCCTTTTACCCTCGCAAAGTGCAACCCAACTGCGCCACAGCAGATACGATCTGATCCATGGCCTCTCCAATCAGGTTTTCCGTCAGCACGATATCATCGTCATTGAGTTCAATGCGAACCGCCATGCTTTGTTGCAGCGGGACACAATCTTGCACTTGGTGATAGATATCGAACAGTACTGCTGATCTTACAAAAGGATGTGCCTGGCGCACCACATGAATGAGCGAATCGTGAGTGAGCTTGACTGAAGCCATGAGTGCGAGGTCTCGCCAAACAGGTTGCTGACGCATGATAGCTTCGCAAACCGGCAGCTTGCGCATCATCAGCGCTGCCGCCGAAATCTCAAACAAGACTGGCGCGGCAGGCAAGTCATAGGCTTGACGCCAACGAGGGTGCAACTCTCCCACAAAACCCACCACTTCGCCATCCAGCTCAATGGAGGCACTGCGGCCCGGGTGAAGTGCTGGATGCAAAGCCGCCTTGAACTTGGCAACGCGGGGTTGCAAGAGAGCTTCGACATCTCCCTTGACATCATAAAAATCGACCATCCGTTCTTTGTGCCCCCACTGGGTAGGCGCCAACGCCCCATACGCCAATCCACCCACCTGCATTGTCTGTCGCAACCCAGCCACCGAGAACGGGCCATCTGGGGCTGTGACATCAAGGTGAAATACTCGCCCCACCTCAAACACGCGTACCCTTGACAGCTTGCGCGAAAGATTATGTCGTAACACTGCGACCAGCCCCCCCATCAAGCTGGAGCGCATGACGGAAAGTGGCGCAGCAATCGGATTGAGCAAACGCACAGGTTCATCATTGCCAGCCAATTCAGACTCCCAACGCTTCTCCACAAAACTGAAGTTGATGGTCTCTGAATAATCTCGGTGCGCCAACTGATGACGCAGCCCATGGAGACTGTGCGTTGACTCTGATCGCACCCGGGCGACCACTGGGGCCCGAGGTGGGTCAGAGGGCAACTGGGAATAGCCAATAACCCGTATGACCTCTTCAATCAAGTCTTCTTCGATTTGCAAGTCAAAGCGCCAGCTAGGGGGACAGACATGGAGCTCACCCAGCGACTCAGTGAATGAAAAACCCAGCCGCTGCATCACACCAGAACATTGGGCTTGACTCAGGGGCATGCCGATGACTTTGGAGGCACGGGCCACCCTTAAACGAACAGCGGGGCGTACGGGAAGCCTGGGGCATTGATCCGAGATCGGGCCGGCCTGCCCCCCACAGACCTGCTGCACCCAATACGTCAACTGTTCGACACAGACCAAAGTTTGCTCGGGGTCTACGCCGCGCTCAAAACGATGAGCAGCGTCGGTGCTGAAGTTAAAGCGTCGTGAGCGCCCGGCAATGGCATCAGGCCACCAAAAGGCTGACTCGATGTACACATTGCAGGTGTCATCTGAGACCGCCGTGGCGCCCCCCCCCATGATCCCCGCCATCGACTCCACAGCCTGCTGATCAGCGATGACGCCTATAGCTGGATCCAAAGCCACCGTCTGACCATTTAATAACTTGAGGTTCTCACCAGGTCGTGCCCAACGAACCGTTAAACCACCTTGAATTTTATCAAGATCAAAGATGTGCGAAGGCTGGCCAGTCTCAAACATCACATAATTTGAGATGTCGACCAGAGCAGAAATAGAGCGCTGACCACACCGCAGCAAGCGATCAACCATCCAACGAGGGGTCGGCGCTTTCGAATTCAAGCCTCGAATGATTCGCCCTGAAAACCTCCCGCATAAATTGGGGGCCTCGATGTTGACGGGAAGGATCTCCTCCAAGTCGACACCAAGCTGCGGAATTGAGAGCGCCTTCAATGGTGACCCGGTGAGTGCCGCCACTTCCCTCGCCAATCCAAAAACGCTCAAAGCGTGTCCCAAATTGGGGGTGAGCTTGAGGCTGAAGATCATGTCGTCGAGATTGAGGTGTTGACGAACATCGGCCCCGACAACGGCATCCTCGTCCAAAATCAACAAGCCATTGGCCTCATCCAGCAGGTGCAACTCACTGGCTGAGCACAGCATGCCGTGGCTCTCGATACCCCGCAACTCGCCCAAGCGAATTTGCAACGGACCTGCATTAGGCTTGTTGGCGGGAGGCGCAAGCTCGGCACCCACCTGAGCACAGGGAACCTTGATACCCGCCCTGACATTGGAGGCACCACAAACAATCTGCAAAGGGGCTGACGCGCCCACATTCACCCAACAAACCCGCAACTTGTCGGCATTGGGGTGTGCGCTGACACTCAGCACCTCAGCCACCACGACACCCTTGCAGGGCGGCGCCAAAGGGCGAACTCCTTCCACCTCCAGGCCTGACATGGTTAACAAATCGGCGAGCTCGGCCGTGGTCAGGGGGGGGTTGCAAAATTCACGGAGCCAAGATTCAGGAAATTGCATGGTGAGGTCTCACTTGAACTGCGATAAAAAGCGCAGATCACCTTCAAAAAAGAGTCGCAAATCGTTGACGCCATAACGCAACATAGTCAAACGATCGGGCCCCATGCCAAACGCAAATCCAATGTGGCGCTCAGGGTCTAAACCGAAATTTCGAATCACATGCGGGTGCACCTGCCCTGAACCCGCCACCTCAAGCCAGCGTCCTTTGAGCGGTCCGCTTTCAAATGCAATATCAACCTCGGCCGACGGCTCAGTAAATGGAAAAAAAGAGGGCCTGAATCGCAGTTGCAAGGCATCGGTTTCAAAAAACAATTTAAAAAATTGAGTAAAAATCACCTTCAAATCTTTAAAACTGACATTCTCGCCAATCCATAGCCCCTCACATTGATGAAACATTGGCGAATGAGTCGCATCGCTATCAACCCGAAAAGTTCGGCCTGGCGCAATCACTCGAATCTCTGGCATTGACTCAGCTTGTGCGTACCGTCGAGCATGAGCTAATGCATAACGCACTTGCATCGGTGAAGTGTGCGGGCGCAAATTGAGCCATTGGCCCTGCTGATCACGAAGCTCGACATAGAACGTGTCTTGCATGGATCGAGCGGGATGGTTCTCTGGATTGTTAAGCGCAGTGAAGCTGTACCAATCCGTCTCAATCTCTGGGCCGTCGGCCACATCAAATCCGATGGAGGCGAAAATAGACTCGATACGTTCCATGGTTCGAGAAATAGGGTGCACACTGCCGCAGCCTTGGCCGCGCCCTGGTAAGGTCACATCGAGAGCCGCAGCCTCTAGCTGAACCTGCATTTCAAGCTCTGCCAAAAACTTGCGGCGACTCTGCAGTGCGGCTTCAACTTCCTCTTTTGCAGCATTGATTTCGGCCCCGCGCGACTTTTTTTGCTCTGGCGGCAAACTCGCTAATGCTTTGAGATACCCAGTGAGCTGACCTGTCTTTCCCAGGTAGCGGGCCTTGGCATTTTCAAGATCAGCAGGCAGCATGGCCTGTGAAAAATCGACTTGGGCAGCTTGCACCAGTTGATCAAGATCGGTCATAGGGGCTCAGACTCTTTCTGCTTGAAAAACCCAAACTTTGGCAGGGCTGGGTGGCCACTAGTGTCGTGTCAAGCCACTTCTGTCGGTATCTCACTTGCCCTCGACCTGCATCGCGGCGTTGCTCATCGTCGCCATAGCCCCCGCTATGACTCCTCTTCGCGCCTTGCGCTGCAGGCCGATGGCGGCGTGATATACCGACAGAAGTGGCTTGACACGACA
>JANMEO010000081.1:0-21374 GCA_031376995.1 Burkholderiales bacterium | reverse complement strand
GGCCCATTGCTGCGTTGCGACCCTTGCCAAGGCCACCAGCCTTGGCCGCGGCTCGCGCCTTGCACTGGACCCCCATGGCAGCGCGATAAACAGCCAAGTTATTCCGGGCCAGATCCTTACCGGGTCTTTGGCTGGTTGGGGTAATCGGGTCGCACAGAGCACCCCCCTGCACGACCCGATTACCCCAAAGCGCAGTGTTGCTGGCGTTCGGGGTGGTCGCCTGGGTTGGCCTTCGTACAGGGGTAGTGAAAAAATGCAGGTGAGTCATCCTTAACGTGCTATAAATTCCGTTTTCCAAAGCGTTACCCTAACAGCGCAGCCAAATTTCAACGTTAGGCCCTTTAAAATCAAATGTACTGCCCGGCAAATTTCCAAGAAGACAGGCGCTCAACATTACTCAGCCTGATCGAGCAGTTTCCCCTGGCATCCATCGTTTGCAACGGACCCTCAGGTTTGGTCGCTGAGCATATTCCGTTGATGTATGAGGGCGAGACCGAGATCGGCGCTTCGGACAAACTTGTTGGCCATGTCGCGAAAAACAATCCGTTGTGGCAAATCTCCGTTGATCAAGAGCTGCTTGTTGTATTTCAAGGGCCGTCGACCTACATTTCTCCAAATTGGTACGTCACCAAACGTGATATGGGTAGAGTCGTTCCTACCTGGAACTACGTAGTTGTTCATGCTTTTTGCACGCTAAAAGCAATTCATGATCCGCAGCATGTGCTGCAAATCATCACCAAACTCACGGACATACATGAAGCATCCCAGCCACACCCGTGGCGCGTCTCAGATGCGCCGATAGATTTCACCGAGAGGCTGCTTGAGCACATTGTTGGCATCGAACTAAAAATAAAGCGCATGCACGGAAAGTGGAAAGTGAGCCAGAACCAGCCAACTCCAAATCAACGATCAGTCGAGCAAGGTCTGCGTGCGGCAGGCTCTGACGCACAAACGCAAATGGCGTTGCTTGTTGGAACAAACAGAGCTAAGTTATGAGTGACTCAATGGGAACAGCATGGGGTGCTGTGAGAGTTACCAGCGAATCCTTACGCCTATCCAAATTCACTGAGACGGCGGCCGTTTTCAGGTTAAAGGGCTGTCGAGCGTGACATCAGAGGCTGAAGTGAAAGCGTCTGCAAAAAACTCACCCGCTGGCAGGCCACAATGCCCGACAAAATCAGCTTGAGCGGCGGCAACCATCGAGGGAGCGCCACAAGCATAAACTTGATGCCCAGTCAAATCTGGCCAATCTTGCATCACCGCTTGATGAACCCATCCCACACGCCCCAGCCAGGCATCTCCAGGGCAGGGCTCAGACAATACGGGCTCATAACTCAACAAAGGCCACTGTGCAGCCACGTCTTGAGCCCACTCGTGGAGGTACAAATCAACTCGACTGCGACAACCCCAGTACAACGCAACAGATTGTGTTGATCGACGAGCACGCAAATCTTCAATCACAGCTTTGATGGGCGCAAAGCCCGTTCCCGAGGCGATCAAGATGATTGGCTTTGGATTGTCTTCTCGACAATAAAAACTACCGTAGGGGCCTTGCAAGCGCAAGATGTCGCGCTCTTTCATGCCACTGAAGACATGATCGGTGAACAGCCCCCCTGGCACATGCCGAATATGCAGCTCAATGCCAGGGTGGCCCGTGCCCAAAATTTCGAGCTGGCGATAGGGGGCGTTGGCCATGGAGTAGCGCCGACGATCCCCTGTAGATAGTAGCACCTCGACATATTGCCCTGCACGCCAGCGCCATGGTTCATTGGTGGGCAGCTGCAGACGAACAAGCATCACATCAGGCGCCAGCCGCTTCAACGTATGCACGCGCGCCGGCATCTTGAGCACGGGGAAATCACTCATGTCAACCACGCCCCTAACTTCGATGGACAGATCGGTTTGAGGCGCCGCGCGGCAAGTCAGAATCAGTCCAGACTCTTCTTCGGCCAAGGTCAATGCCTTGACTTGATGCGCACCATGAATCACCCTGCCCTCTTTGAGGCGACTCTTGCAAGAGCCACAGGCACCGTCTTTACAACCATAAGGCAAGCCCACACCGTGGCGTATGGCCGCCATCAAAATCGGCTCATCGCGTTCAACTTCAAACGAACGCCCGCTGGGATAGACAGTGACTGTAAAAGGCATGAAGCACTCGATCTCAACCGTATAAGACAAGTAGCAGGTCGTTTTGAGAAATTTTTGGGCAAAAAATAAATGGGCGTTATGAAGAGACTGGCAAAGCGTTCAATGCCTCATGTCATAGGATATGGCAAAAGTTTTGACTGACCTCAATCCCATTACCATCCCAATTCTACCCCCCCAATTTACTCCTTTGATCATTCAAATCAAAGGGATATGAATTATCTCTCATGCCTCTCAACCAACATCATTGCTCTGTCCCTCGCGCATTCAGACAACCGCGACTTTTGATCGTGGGATGCGGGGATGTGGGATTGCGCGTGGCCAAGCTGCTGCGTGATCGCTTTCGCTTGCGAGCTTTGACCTCTTCAGAATCTCGTCGCGAACTACTGCGTCATGCGGGCGTTCAAGCCTTGCGTGGCAATCTGGATCAACCTCAATCGATCCGACGTTTAGCCAGTTTGTCGACCCGAGTTTTGCACCTGGCACCGCCACCCTTGCACGGCTTGACCGACCCTCGCACACGGCATTTGATGCAAGCGTTGTCGCGATCAACAACCTGCCAGCAGGTTGTCTATGGCAGCACCACAGGCGTCTACGGTGACTGCAAAGGAGCCAAGATCAATGAAACGCGGGCGCCTGCACCGCAGACTGCAAGGGCACATCGACGGGTGGATGCCGAAGCGCAGGTGCGTCAATATGGTCGTCGGGGGCGCTCGGTGTGCCTGCTGCGAATCCCTGGCATCTATGCGCTCAATCGAGAAGGGGGGCCCCGCGAACGCCTGTTGCGTTGTGCACCCGTGCTATTGGCCGATGAAGACGTCTACACCAATCACATTCATGCAGATGACCTCGCCCGGGCCTGTGTTAGAGCCCTGTTTCAAGGACGTCCTCAGCGAGCAGTTCATGTTTGCGATGACAGCGATATGAAAATGGGGGACTATTTTGATTGGGCAGCGGCGCTGCTCGGATTGCCTGCGCCACCTCGTATGTCACGGGCTCAAGCCACGGCCGCGCTGTCAGACATGGCCATGAGTTTTTTAAGTGAATCGCGACGGTTGTGCAACGATCGTTTGAAAAGAGAACTTCGTTTGGTCTTGCGCTACCCCACACTGGCGCATGCTTTGGCCTGAGGGGTGATCAATGCCGAGGTTGGCTGCGCCAATAAAGAATCATCAAGAAGGCCCCGAGCATGCCGCCCAGATGGGCAAAATGAGCGATGCCCGAAGCAGAGCCGGTCAAGCCTAAAAGCAAGGCAAGTCCACCGTAAATGGCCACCAAGAATTTGGCCTTCAAGGCCACGGGAGGGATCAGCAGCATGATGGTTTGGTTTGGAAACATCATGCCAAATGCCAGCAGCAGGCCGAACAGCCCACCAGAGGCCCCCAACGTCGCTTGAGGCAGCAAGAATACGTTGATCGCCAATTGCGTCAAGGCCGCAGTGACAACACTGGCCATGTACAACTGAACAAAGCGCTTGGGGCCCCATAAGCGCTCTAACTCAGCGCCAAACATCCAGATGCCCAGCATGTTAAAAAACAAATGGTTGAAACTGGCATGCAAAAAACCATACGACACCAACTGCCATGGGGCAAAACCTTGGCCTAAAGGGTACAACAACAGCCCACTATTTAAACGACCACCCAAAATGAAGTCAAGACAAAAAAAGGCTACATTGAGCAAAATCAGGGCCTGGGTGATTGGAGGCATTTGCGGCATAGGGAGGATCGATTCAAGACTGAAATGAACAACCAAAACCAACATGTGTTGGCAAGAAAAATGATTGTGGACGGTACGCCCATCCAACCTGAAGATGCGTTATGGGCGCGCGGGGTTTAAGTGTCTCTCAAAGCCAGGGCCGTGAACTTTGGGATCAGAAAAAATCCCACACTCACCCATTGTCGCCCAAGCCGTCTTGAGACGCGCGTGATAACAAAAAAGCAACGCCAACGAAGACAGCGCAAGGACCCTATGCGCTAAGGGTTAATCACCCCAAAGGGTGGTGCCGGAGGCCGGACTCGAACCGGCACAGTATTTCTACCGGGGGATTTTGAGTCCCCTGCGTCTACCAATTTCGCCACTCCGGCTGAAGGGCAATGTCTAACAGGTTGTTTTTTTAAGCGCTTTGAGTGCGCAGAGGCGAGATTATGGCACGTCTTTAGTGTCTGGCACTGCGGCGCCTGCGACAATCAGTGCATGCTCAAATCTCACCCCCCCTACCCCACCTTAGAAGACACCATTGGTAGTACTCCGATGGTGCGATTGACCCGGATACCGGGTACAGGCAATGACAACCGCAACAATGTGATCTTGGCGAAATTAGAGGGCAACAACCCCGCCGGTTCGGTGAAGGACCGACCGGCAATCCATATGATTCGCTGCGCTCAGGAGCGCGGTGAGATTCAACCTGGAGATACATTGATTGAGGCCACTTCAGGCAATACAGGCATCGCCTTGGCCATGGCTGCAGCCATCCGGGGCTACCATATGATTTTGATCATGCCGGAGGATTTGTCTGTTGAGCGGGCCCAGAGCATGAAAGCCTTTGGCGCAGAACTGATCTTGACACCGCGCTCTGGCGGCATGGAGTACGCCCGAGATCTCGCAAGCAAAATGGCCCAGGACGGACGAGGACGGGTGCTGGATCAGTTTGCCAATGAAGACAACCCAAGCGTTCATTTTCACACCACAGGCCCCGAGATTTGGAAAGACACTCAGGGCAGAGTCACTCACTTTGTGAGCGCTATGGGCACCACCGGCACCATCACGGGCACCTCGCGGTTTTTAAAATCACAAAACCCATTGGTAAAAATTATCGGGGCACAGCCTGAAGAAGGCTCACGCATCCCAGGTATCCGAAAGTGGCCTGAGGCTTATTTGCCTAAAATTTTTGATCCGAGTTGCGTTGATGAGGTCGTTTCAGTCAATCAAGCTCAGGCTGAAGACATGGCACGCCTGCTGGCACGTCAGGAGGGGGTTTTTTGCGGAATTTCAGCGGCTGGAGCTTGCTGGACAGCCTTGCAGGTGGCGCAAAAAGTGAATGACGCCACCATTGTTTTTGTGGTTTGCGACCGCGGTGACCGGTACCTCTCAACGGGCGTCTTTCCAGCTTGAGGCCCAGCTTGTTCGTCAATCCACCTGACCTTTTATGAAAATTGACAAAGAATTAGACACCCGCGGCCTTAACTGCCCCCTGCCTATTCTCAAGGCCAAAAAGGCCTTGGCAGAAATGAACAGCGGTCAGTTGTTGCGCATTTTGGCCACTGACCCTGGTTCGAACAGAGATTTTCAGGCTTTTGCTCGGCAAACAGGCAACGAATTGGTCGAGCAAACCACCAACGGCGATGCCTTCGTTCATGTTCTGCGCAGGCGCTAACTGCCCTGCAATGCAGCGTTGCTAGCGCCTTTGAGGCCGCAGGCCAGTCGACAAATTAAAACTCGAGGCTCTTGAGATACGCCCGAAAGCCTGGGCCCAGTTGCGGATGCGTCAAAGCCAGCTCGACATTGGCTTGTAAGAAACCCTCTTTGCTGCCGCAGTCGTAGCGTTTACCTTGGTACTGGTAGGCAAAGACTTTTTCACGGCGCAGCAACCCGGCAATGCCATCGGTGAGCTGAATCTCTCCTCCAACGCCCCGTTGCTGAGTGGCAATTTCATGGAATATGCCGGGTGTGAGGATGTAGCGCCCCGCCACCCCTAGTCTCGAGGGCGCATCGGCGGGCGCTGGTTTTTCAACAATGCGGCTGATGTCCATCATGCTGTCACTCACAGCTTGCCCAGCGATGATGCCGTATCGGCTGGTATGCTCTACTGGAACTTCTTGTACAGCCAAAATAGAGGCTCGCCACTCGTTGTACTGCTGCACCATTTGGCTCAAAACGGGGGGCTTGCCTACCATCAAGTCATCTGCCAACAAGACAGCAAAAGGCTCATTGCCAATCAGGCGTTGGGCACACAGCACGGCATGCCCCAGGCCCAGTGCCTGCGCCTGACGAACATACACACACTCCATGTCGTCAGGCTTGACACTGCGAACCACCTCCAAAAGCTCGTGCTTGTTGGAGTTTTCGAGTGCAACTTCAAGCTCAAACGTCATGTCGAAGTGGTCTTCAATGGGGCGTTTATGGCGCCCCGTGACAAAGATCATTTCACGCACGCCCGCAGCGTAGGCCTCTTCGACTGCATACTGAATCAGTGGTTTGTCGACCACAGGAAGCATTTCTTTGGGCTGCGCCTTGGTCGCGGGCAGAAAACGTGTACCCAGCCCGGCTACTGGGAAGATTGCTTTATTGATATGCATAAATTTCTCTTGGGAAGTTCAGAAAATCACGTGATGATAAATGCGGTATAAACGCTCAAACTGCGTCAAAACTTTGAATGTTAAATTGAATTAAGGGCGGTGAACTCATCCGCCTGTTTTTACGAAAACACCCATTCACAAAACGGGCCTTATATCGGGTTTTGGGTCGAGCCACGCTAACGCCGCAGCCCAGGTATCTCCTAGCGACAAGCTCAAGACACTGACAGCGACCTGACTGCCACTTGGCAACTGCAGCTCGCAAGACGACAAAGCAGGATCAATGCCAACCTCAATGGCATCCAGCGGTAATCTCAAGCCCCACCCCACCGCTTTGACACAAGCTTCTTTTCGCGCCCACGTTTGATGAAATGCTTGTTGGCGCTGAGCAGGCGCGAGGCTTTGCCATGCCCGCTGCTCAGCCAACGTAAAGTGTCGCATCACGAGTCCCTGCGAATCACGCAGCAGACGCACCTGCTCAACATCAATACCCACCTGGCAATGCATCGAAATCACGATCAGTGCGCAGCCACCGCTGTGGCTGAGGTTGAAATGGCAGCTGGGTGCATGAAGCAAATAAGGCTTGCCATGAGGCTCGGTCGCAAACACCAGAGCTTGAGGCGTTGAATCTAGTTTGCCAGCCAGCAATCGGCGCAGAGCCACGTGCGAAGCCACATAGCCCTGACGATCAACTTGACGGCTGAACCGCTGTGAGCGCACGCGCTCAGTCATTGACAACACCTCGGGTTGGGCCAGGTCAGGGTGTGTCAGATCGCACTGCCAAACCTCGCCCAGGGGCCAAACGTGCACACAATCGAACATTTTAACGAGAGACCCTAGACTGAACGAGGTAGTCACAAATTCTCATTTGATCATTCACGGTTAAGTCAGGGTAGATGGGCAAACAAAGAATTTGCGATGCTATTTCGCTGGCCACTGGCAGGTTGGCTGGGTTTGAAGACGCCAAACTGGCGTAGCTGGGGAAGGTGGAAATCAAGGGGTAGAAATACCTGCGAGAGTAGATGCCCTTGGACTTCAATCCTGCGTAGACCTGATCCCGTGACAGCCCATAGTCAGGTTGAATCAGAATAGGAAAGTAGGCGCAGTTCCAGCCCGGCAGCTGGGGCGCACCCATGCATTGCAAACCGGCAACTCCTTGCAAGGCCAATCGATAACGGCGGTCAACATCACGACGAGCGGCGATCAAACGGTCGACATAATTCAGCTGTAGGATCCCAAAGGCCGAATTGATCTCGCTCATTTTGCCGTTAATGCCAGCAATATCAACCGTGACCTCATCGAGAATACCGAAGTTTTTGAGCTCGTCAATTCGTCGCTTTGACTTGGCATCGTGGGAGATGATGGCGCCCCCCTCGAAAGTGTTGAACACCTTTGTGGCATGAAAGCTGATGACCGACAAATCGCCGTGGTTGAGGACGCTGCCGCAGTGGCACGTCACGCCAAAAGCGTGCGCAGCGTCATAGATCACCTTCAGCCCATGGCGGCGGGCGATGTCTTCAATGGCATCCACATCACACGGCACGCCGTAGCAATGCACGGGCAAAATGGCTGAGGTTTGTGGGGTGATGGCGGCCTCTATCTTGGCTGGATCAAGATTGAGACTGACGGGGTCGATATCGACAAAAACAGGCTTGATGTCATTCCAAACCAAGGCATGTGAGGTGGCCACGAATGAAAAAGGTGTGGTGATCACCTCACCGCGAATGCCCAAAAACTGCAACGCACTGATCAGCGCAATGGTGCCATTGGTGAACAAGGAGACATGCTTGACACCGAGGTGGCTGCAAAGAGCCGCCTCAAGTTCATGGTGAAATGGCCCCTCGTTGGTGAGAACCCGGCTGGCCCAGATGCGCTCTAAATAGGGAATAAATTCTTCCAGGGGCGGCAGCGCCGGCCGCGTAACGTAGACAGGTGTTGTCATGAGACTTTCAATGGCAAGTCATGACCGACGTGCACCACAAGCATGCACCCCCACTTCAATGCGGGCCTGCCATAGTGCAGAGTGTTTCAAGAAGTCGGACAACTGTTGAGGGGGATCGGTATCGGGTTTGCGCTGCAAAACTCGGCGCACGCGCCAAGTTGAGAACGCCATCATCCAAAAAACATCAGTGAGGACCGCATACAAGCGGCCGTGATTTTTAACAAAATATCTCCGACGCGACTCAAACCAATAGGCCGGCAAACGGTTTGGGCGATCCGTCTTGTGTGTGACCCCAGTGCTTTGGCCAGCGATGTGCATGATACGGCTTTTCGGAACGTACCAGCAGTCCCAAAGAGCACGTCTGGCTTGGAGGCAAAAATCGGTCTCTTCAAAGTACAAGAAATAAGACTCGTCCATCAAACCCACGCTGGCAAAGACCTCGCGCCGAATCATCATGCTTGCGCCTGGCAACCAGTCAACACGTTCAGGCTGTGCGCCCATGGGGCGAACTAGCCTGTGCTTAGACAACAGCTGACTCACAATGCCCAAGCGCAGGCCACTGTCAAACTCGCTCAGAAAGGTGGGGAAGCGAAAGGCCCAAGGCCACAGCACACCATCCGCGTCTTCTAGGCTGCTGCCGGCAATGCCGGCTTGGGGGTGCTGCGCCATGAATTCGAGCAGTGCCACCAGGGCGCCTGGGCGCACCAACGTGTCAGGGTTGACGAGCCAGTAAAAATCAGCAGGATGTGCGGTACAAAAAGAAGGTCGAATAGCGACGTTGTTGCCGTAAGAGAATCCCCCATTGAGCCCAGAGCGGACGAGCTGTGCCCACCCTCCCCAGCCTGATGCTTGAATGTGCTCGGCAATGACTTCGGCAGAACCATCGCCTGAAGCATTGTCAACCACCACCACCGTCGTACCAGGGTTGGATTGCACCTCACCGTGCAATGAATTGAGACAGTTAATGGTCAACTGACCGCTGCGGTAGTTGACAATCACGATCAGAGTTGTTGGCGTGAACTTCAATGTTTAATCCTTAAGCCAACGGGTTGATGTTGACAGATTGAGACTTAAGCACAGGCGCCGCCTTGTTGAAGGCCGTATCGAGATGACGCTGCATGGCAAGAGCCAAAAAACGCACATGGGGCTCTTGCAGCATGCTGGAGTGCCCACCGGGGATGCTCTCAGCCAACACAGGCGTGCCAACCCGACGCTGCCAGCCCAACAAGGGGTCAACAAACTTTTCAATGTAAGGGGCATCAGCCAGCGTGCCATCGCCTTGAGTGGCGCGAAACACAACCACGTCACCGCGGCGCAAGATCCCGCGGGGGATATGTTCTTTGTGGGCATGCTCGTAAACCTGCAAATAAGTGATGTTGGCCGCAACGTGGTCAGCGCTCACCACCTTCGGTTGCTCGCGCATTTGGTGCACGATGCGGGCGTTAGATGAGTCTTGCAGGCGCTTGGAAAGTTCGTAATGGATCAGGTTTTTCAACTTGATGAACACCGTGGGGGCCACCCTCACATAACGGATCCAAGCGGGCTCACCGTTATCTTGTGAAAGCGCCCGCACAAATCGTCTCAAGCGGGCTGAAGCGGTGCGAAACGGGCGCTCTTTCGCCTGCACATCGCCCGCATCAATGATGCCAACAAACTGTGTTGTTTCGCCCAGGTCTTCAAGTTGACGGGCCATCTCAAAGGCGATCACCCCACCGGCACACAAACCGGCCAAAAAATACGGGCCATGGGGCTGCACCTGCCGAATTTGGGCCACATGCGCGGCAGCCATGCCAGTGATGCTCGTGTGCACCACCCTGGCGTCCCGGCGAATTTCAGGCTGCAGCCCGAACACTGCTTGTTCGTGCCTGAGCATCAAGGCCAAAGTGCGGTAAAGCAAGGTTTCGCCATTTCCGTCATGCACAAAAAAGAGTGCAGGCTTGGGGGCCGACGACTGAGGCGCGGGGCGGATGGTGATCAGGGTCTTGCTGCTCAACGTGCGAGATTCGGACTTGATGGCAGCATCAAGGGCAGGGGCATTGTCATGCGCTGCAGGGTGGGTGAGGTCAGGCTTGGGATCGATCAAAGCAGCCAGGGATTGAACCGTTGGGGCTTCGAGCAAGGTTGTCATTGGCAGCAACTGGCCGGTGCGCTTTTTGAGCTTGTTGATCACTTGCAAGGCCAGTAACGAGTGCCCACCCAGGTCGAAAAAATTGGCCTGGGCGCTCACCTGAGATATGCCCAGCATGTCACCCCACATGTCAGCAATGAGGACTTCGGTGGCTGTTGTCGGTGCCACCCAGTTGGGATCATCCGGCACAGCATCCGACGCGGAGCGGTGAGTAGCCGCAGGGAGAGGCAACTTTAATGCCTTGAAGTCTTGGGGAGATACCACCACCTGAGGCCCGGCTCCTGAGGACAAAATTCTGGTGAGGGCTTGAATGCCCTCGGCGGTGAGGATGCCCTGGGCCAAACGTTCGTTAATCAAGGAATTGGGCCGGAACGTATCGAACATGGGATGTGCCTGCTGACTAACAGCTTGGACATCACTGACCAAGACTGCTTTGTCCCGCACGCGCATCATCAAAAATTCTTCAATGTCAACCAGCACCTGGCCCTGCTGATCCATGATGGTGATGTCATACACCGCCAGTTCACCTTGAGAGCCCTGATCGCCTTTGTAGCGGATGTGGCTGCATAGCTGCGCGGGCAAGGGCCCCCAGATGCGCACACAGCCATAAGAGGCTGGCACGAAGAAATCACGATGCTCATCAAACCCTGGAATTAGCGCCTGAGCGCCAGCAGTGGCCATGTCCATCAGGGCCGGGTGCAGCTTGAATAGGGCCAAGTCGGCTTCAAAAATCTGGGGCAAGCTCAGGTGCGCCAGAGCCTCTTGTTGGCCAAAGTCAATGCGCTGCAAGTTGCGCCAGCGAGGGCCCAAATTCAGGTGCCAATGACTTTCTGTTCCGCTGAAGAATTGCGAGCGTTGGGTGCAACGTGCAGCAATCTGTGCCAATGGCGCGCAAGCCGCCCCGCAAGCCGCCACGCTTCTCACTTGGCCTCGAACATTGTCAATCCAGGCCTGCTGGGTTGGCACGCCAGGCTGCTGACTCATGACTGTGAACCGACACCCCCCATCCCCAGCGGGGCGATGAATTTGCAAGCGCAACTCTTTAATTTCGCCTGCGTGGACCACAAAAGGGGCCAAGAAGGTGACATCACGCAGCTCAATCACCTGGGAGTCCGCAAGCGGATGATGTTCAAAGGCAGCACGCACGAGTTCAAGGTAGCCCGTGCCAGGGATCAGCGCTTCGCCGCCGTTGATGCGGTGCTCATCAAGCAACCAGTGATTGGCGATACTGAATGGGGTGCGGTACTCACGCTCGTTAGGCTCATCTTTGATACACGCCGTGACCAAGGGATGCCCCACAGGGACTGATGCTTTAGAAACCCAGCTTTGTTGCTGAGCCAGGGTCGCCGCCATACCTACTTCCTGCCAAGGCCCCCAATTGATGGCCACGGTGTGAGTGCCATTACGCATCATGCGGTCTTGGGCATAGGCGTCAAGGAAAGCGTTGGCACTGGCATAGTCAATCTGTCCAGCCAAACCCACCAACGAGCTGATTGACGAAAAGAGCACCAAAAAGTCTAGTGGTGCATCGGCCTGCACGGCTTCAAAAGCCGCCTCGAGCACCAAAGTGCCTTGAACCTTGGGGGCCCACACGGATGACACGCTCTGATGGCCTTTGAGTTGAATCGCACCGTCGTTGAGGACGCCCGCGGTGTGGAAAACCCCACTCACCGCACCAAAGCGTGCACGCGCCTGCTTGAGCACCAACTTGAACGCGTGAAAATCGCTCACATCAGCAGTGGCGGCCATGACTTCTGCGCCAAGGGCCTCGAGTGCCATGATTTGGCGTATGCGATGTGCCTGGGGATGCTTGCTTTGCAAGCAGGCGGACCATTCTTTGCGCTCAGGCAAGGCACTGCGACCGACCAAAATTAGCTTGGCTTTGACAGTGCTGGCGAGGTGCTCAGCCAGGGCCATGCCCAATCCCCCGAGTCCCCCAGTGATGAGATAGACCCCACTAGCTTTCAAGCTAGCGTGCGCATGCGCAGGCGGTGGAATGGCGCTGGGAGTAAAGCTTTGCACCCAGCGTGTCGTCCCACGGTAGGCAACGACGTCCTCGTGCGCTGGGGCTGAGCGTTCGTTGAGCAAGCCCTCAATCAACTGACGCTCACGAACGGACCCTTCAGGGGGTATTTGCACATCGATGCTGCGGCACCGGATGTGTGTGAACTCGCAAGGAATGACTTTGCACGGCCCGAGCACGGTGGCCTTTGCAGTCAGCAAGTGAGCCTCACCCGCCACGCGCTGCAAGTGATCGGTGATGATGCACCACTGCATGGGCTCGCAAAGGTCTTCAACGCCGATGGCTTGAGCCAAATAGAGCAAGCTATCAAAGCCCAAGCGGCGCATGGTGTCAATGCCCCGCATACCACGGTCAAGAGACTTTGGACCCGTCAATGTCCACAAGTGGTAAACGGTTTGGGGTGCATGGTCTTCTCCATGCAAGGCTGCCACCAGTTTTTCGAAGTGACTGCCCTGCGTAGGATCAACGGTGAACTCATCGCCCATGCGTTGGTAATTCTTGGCAACACGAACAACGCTCACATGCGCACCGGCTTGACGCAGGGACTCAATGAGGCGGGTGCTCAAGCCGCTGTTATCGGCCAGCACCCATACACAGGACTCGGCGGTGTCAGCGCTGCGATCACGCTTGGCGGTGAAAGTCAACGCACGCTCTTGCCAGCTTGGCTGATAAAACCACTGACTTAAATCGCTGCGCTTGTCCAGCGTAGGCTCAGGCTCTAGGGCGAGGCTTTGACCCGCCTCAACCCAGTGGCGTTGGCGATCAAAACAGTAGGTGGGAAGTGGGAGGCGAAGGCGTTTTTCTGGGCCCCTGACGAGATCCCAATCGACTGATGCGCCAAGCGCCCACAACCGGCCCAGCACCGCACACACAAAGGCTGAATCAGAGATTGGCTCATCGGGGTGTCGCAATGAATTCAGAACAGGCTGGTCGCGACGGGCCGGATGCTGCCTCGATAAAGAAGCCAAGGTGCGCCCTGGCCCCACCTCTAACAGCACACGCCCAGGGTCTTGAAGCAGCACCTGCAAACCCTCTGCAAAGCGCACGGTACGTCGCAAGTGCTGCACCCAATACTGGGGGTCGGTGGCTTGCGCGGGTGTCATCCAAGTGCCTGTGACGTTGGAGATCAGTGGCAAACTGGGCGGCTTCATTGAAATGCGCTGAAAGAAAGCGCCAAACTCTTGAAGAATCGGATCCAGCATGCTCGAATGCGCCGCCACAGCAATATGCACACGCGCTGCTTCAATCTCTCGAAGGGCAAGTTGCTGCTGCAAAGCATCAATCGCAGTGACAGGGCCTGAGGCGACCGAAAGTTGAGGGCCGTTGAGGGCCGCAATCGACAGTGCAGGGCCCATGAGTGCCAGCAGTTCAGCCTCAGGCAAAGGTACACTGAGCATGCTGCCCTCGGGCAAGCTTTCAAACAACCGTCCTCGCAATGCCACCAGCCTTAAAACATCTTCAAGACTGAAGACCCCGGCAAGGTGGGCGGCAGTGTACTCTCCCATGCTGTGGCCAATCAGGGCGCTGGGCTTGAGTCCCCATGACATCCACAGTTTGGCTTGTGCGTATTGCACCGTCAGCAAACAAGGCAACGCCATGGAGGGCCGCTCAAGCTGTTGAGCGGCCGCCACTTGTTGACCTTGAGTGGGAAACAACAGACTTTTAAAGTCAGCCTGCTCGTGCCGAGCCAGCAAGGCCAAGCACTCGTCGACGGCCTGCCGAAAAACAGGCTCATCGGCATATAAACCGGCCCCCATGGTGGGATATTGAGCGCCCCCCCCTGCAAACATAAAAGTCACTGTGCGCCCGCCGTCTGGGGCGACTTCGGTGATCACGCGCTTGGAGTCAGGGTGAGCCAGTGCCGCAGCCGCGTCTTGCACCGAGGTGCAGACCAGCGCGCGTCGGCGGCTCATGGGAGTCCGGCCCACCTGAAGGGTATAAGCCACATCCGCCAGCGAGGTGCTGGCGAACGCGTTGAAGTGGGCGGCCAGAGCAGCCGTGTTGGCATCCAGGGCGGTGGCGGTCTTGGCCGACCAAATCAGCACTTGGTGCTCGCGTGAAGGGCCAGATGGCCCGCGAGCAGGCGCCTGCTCCAAAATGATGTGAGCGTTGGTGCCACCCACGCCCAATGAGCTCACGCCAGCGCGGCGCGGTTGTTCGGGCGCGCAGGCCCAATGCTTGCGAGTGGCATTGACGTAAAAAGGGCTGCGCTCAAACTCACAAGCGGGATTGGGCTGCTTGAAGTGCAGCGATGCAGGCAGCTCACGGTGCTGCAGAGCAAGAGCCACTTTGATGAAGCTTGCCACCCCGGCGGCGGTGTCGGTATGACCGATGTTGCTTTTGACAGAACCGATGCCGCAAAAGCCTTTGGCCTCGGTGCTTTGGCGAAATGCTTGGCTTAAAGCAGCCACTTCGATAGGGTCACCGACAGGGGTGCCGGTGCCATGAGCTTCAATGTAGGAGATGCTGTCGGCTGAGACGTTGGCCAGCGCCAAGGCCTCGGCAATCGCCTGAGCCTGGCCATCCACGCTGGGTGCGAGGTAACCCATTTTTCCTGAGCCATCATTGTTGATGGCCGACGCTTTGATCACGGCGTGGATATGGTCACCACTGTCGATGGCATCAGCCAATCGACGCAAGACCACCACACCCACAGCACTGCCAAAGACAGTGCCTTGGGATGATGCATCAAAAGCATGGCAGTGGCCATCAGGGGACAGGATCTCGCCCTCGTGATAAAGATAGCCATGTCGATGTGGCAGCTCAATTGTCACGCCCCCGGCCAAGACCATATCGCACTCTCGATTCAGCAAGCTTTGGACACCCATGTGAATGGCCACCAAAGAGGTTGAGCAGGCGGTCTGAACATTGACGCTGGGGCCTTTGAGATTGAGCAGGTAAGACACCCGTGTGGTCAGAAAGTCTTTGTCGTTACCGGTATGACGCACCAAGAAAAACCCAACTTCTTGTATCAGCTTGGGATTGGTGAGCAGGTTGTAGGGCATGTAAGCGTTGTGACCTGAGCCGCCAAACACGCCAATGGCCCCGGGAAATCGACTGGAGACATGACCCGCATTTTCGAGAGCCTCCCAGGCACATTCCAAAAAATGCCTGTGCTGGGGATCCATGAGGGCCGCCTCACGGGGGCTGAAACCGAAGAATGATGCGTCAAACATCTCCATATCGGGCATGACTGCACCGCGCTTGACGTAATTCGGATTGTTTAATAGCGGCGGACTGACCCCTGCTTTGAGCAACTCGTCGTCAGTGAATGAAGTGATGGACTCAATCCCCTCACGCAGATTGTGCCAATACTCAGCAATATTGCGTGCGCCCGGAAAACGCCCAGCCATGCCAACCACAGCGATATCGGTGTCAAAAGTGTCACTTGTGTCGGCGTTACTCATGTTCAATCCCCTTGCTAGGGCACCTGATGTACCCAACCCCAAACAGCCCTGATGCCATCCAACGTGAAAATTCAGTTCCGAGGGGTATGGATGGATGGCCCACATGACACAGTGAGTCGACGACCTTGATCACAGCGCCCAATGTCAACAGACCCTGCGCAAGTTGAATGAGCACTGAAGTCATCCACGCTGTCCCGATGACGGGCGAAGCTGTCGCCGTTGAAGGGCGGCGCGTCGGCCCTCTGCACGATCTTTGCCTTGTTGTGCGGCCTCATTGTCAATACCGTTGTCACACAGATGCGCAGCCAAGCTTTGGATGGTGGGGAATCTGAAAATATCAGTGATCGAGAGATCGCGCCGCAAGACATCTCGCAATTTGCGATGCACTTGGACGGCCAGCAAAGAGTGCCCACCCAGATCAAAGAAGTTGTCGCGCGTGCCCACCTGAGGCAAGTTGAGCACCTCGATCCAAACTGCCGTAATTTGCTGCTCAATATCACCCGTGGGTGGAACATAGACTTGAGCCGCCGGGGTGTGAGTCACATCGGGTGCGGGCAACGCCTTGCGATCTACCTTGCCATTGGGGGTTTGAGGTAAGGCCACCAGGGTCACAAAGTGAGCAGGGAGCATGTAGTCTGGCAGGCGATCTCGAAGATGACTTTTCAGTTCAGCCGAGGTGGGTGAATGATGCGCGACCAGCACCAAATAAGCCACAAGCCGCACGTCGCCAGGGGCATCTTCGCGGGCCAGCACCACAGCTTCACGCAAAGATGGATGATGCAGCAGGGCAGCCTCAATTTCACCAAGCTCAATCCGGTAGCCACGCACCTTGACTTGGTGGTCTAAGCGACCCAAAAACTCAACGGTGCCATCGGGCCGAAACTTAGCCAGGTCTCCGGTTCGGTACACGCGGCCTCCTGCGGCGCCTCGGATGGGATGCGCAATGAAGCGCTCGGCCGTCAATTCAGGCCGATGCAAGTAGCCACGCGCGACACCCCGCCCCCCAATGATCAACTCGCCAGGTCCCCCTACAGGAACAGGTTGCTGGCGACTATCCAGAATGTAGAGCTCCTGATTGACCAATGGCCGACCTAGGGGAATGGGGCCATCGATGCGCTCAACGGCATGAACAGCTGACCAAATGGTGGTCTCTGTAGGGCCGTACATATTCATGACCTGGCCCTGGGCCAGCAAACCTCTAAGCTCCTGGGCCAATGAGGGCGCAAAGGCCTCACCACCAATCATCAGGCGCTTGAGCTGCGACAGGCCCGGCTTGGCTTGATCATCAAGCAGCAGCATGCGCGCCATCGAGGGCGTGCATTGCAAATGCGTCACGCCGTGGCGTTGCATCAAAGCAGCCAAGGTCGAGTCGCCACTGGTGGCGGCGCGGCGCGGGGTCGCCATCTTGCGAAGTTGATTCAAATCATTGAGATGCGCCATGACGGTGCCAGAGTCGATGCCAAAGTCGATAAGGCATGCAACATCGTCCACCCCGATGGCCTTGAGCTTGTCGATCATGACCAGGCAACCCTCAGGCGTCCCAAACAACCCACTGGTTTCGTAGTAACGATTGAACGAGTGCTCTAGCAGGCCTGACATTTCATCATCGCTCAGGCTTTGTAAATCGACACCTGCGGCGGAGGTGTCCATGCCGTCACGCTTTTTAAAGGCAGGAAACGACCAAGCATACTGCTGAATTAAGCTCACCGAGCTGCGAAGGTATTGAATGAGAGGCAAACGCACCTTCTCGCGCACATCGGCCTCATCAACGCCCACCAGGGTGTGTAGCATCAGCGAGACATAGCCTTCACCGGGGTGGCCCGAATCCTTCCAGGCCTGGCGGTAAGCGGTCAATTTATCCTTGAGCTCTTCCATGTTTTGACCCAACAAATGCGTCAGAACATGGGCTCCCAGCCGCCCAGCAGCCACAAAAGTTTCGGGGTTGCCCGCTGAAGTGACCCAAATGGGCAGCTCTTTTTGCACGGGGCGCGGCAAAATGCTGATCTCAACCATGTCGCCAGTAGCGCCCAGAAAACTCACTTTTTCGCCGCGCCAAAGCTGACGCACCACCTCAATATCGCGCAGCATGACCTGCTTGTTGGTGGCAAAATTTTCAGGTCGCAACACAAAATCATTGGGTTGCCAACCGGATGCAAATGACACGCCAACACGACCCCGAGAGATGTTGTCGACCACAGACCAGTCTTCTGCCACCCGAATCGGATGATGCAAAGGGAGCACCACACTGCCCGCTCGAATTTGAATCCGTTCGGTTACAGCGGCAATGGCTGCACTGGTGACGGCAGGGTTGGGATACAAACCACCGAAGGCGTGAAAGTGCCGCTCAGGCGTCCACAAGGCTGCAAAGCCATGTTGGTCTGCATAGCGCGCACCATCGAGCAAAAGTTTGTATTTGTGGTCGTTGTGCTCAGACTCATCACTTGAAAAATAAAACAAGCTGAAATCAATCGGGCGTTCAGCATGAGGCCCGCGAGCAGGCGTGGCTCCAGAGCGGTCCTCATGGGTTGCGATCACGACCTTGTAGCCACGTGCCAGGGTCCAGCACAACTCGAGCACAGAAATGTCAAAACTCAAGCTCGTCACCGCCAACCAAACCCCGGGCAAGTCATGGCCCAGATGCTGGTCCATGCCGGCGAAAAAATTGAGCACATTGCGATGCTCGATCATCACGCCTTTAGGGCGCCCTGTTGACCCTGAGGTGTAGATCACATAGGCCAAGTGCCTGGGCTGAGCACCACCATCAAAGCGCTCGAAAGACTCTCGGGCAATATCGGGCCAGTGCGCATCCAAGGCAATGACCTTGGCGGAGTGCGGCGGCAGGTCGGCAAGTAGACGTTGTTGCGTCAGCAAAACACTGACCTTGGAGTCTTCGAGCATGTGGGCTAGGCGATCTCTGGGGTACTTGGGGTCTAGCGGTAGGTAGGCACCACCCGCCTTGTGAATCGCCAATAAACCCACCATCATCTCCACAGAGCGCTCGGTGCACAAGCCAACCAGCACATCAGGCCCCACCCCCAACGCCGCCAAACGCCGGGCCAACTGATTAGCGCGGCGCTCGAGCTCGCCATAGCTCAGGGCTTGGTCTTCGCAAACCAGGGCGGTGAGCTCAGGGGTGCGTGTGGCTTGTTCTTCAATGAGATGGTGCACACAGGCCTGTGATCGCCAAGGTCCCTCGGTCGCATTCCATTGGGTTAGTACTCGGGATTGCTCTGTGGCGTCGAGAAGAGGTAAGTCAGACACAGGGCGCTGAGGATCGGCGTCAGCCGCGTGAATCAAGGTGGCCCACTGGGATTGCATCTGCGCTACCGCAGGGGCACTGAGCTTGGTGGAATCAAAACACCAGCGACTTTGACCGCCCTGGCGCTCAATGGCGATGGTGAGCTCACTGCCAGCCAATGGCACAGCGGTATCCAGGCTGTCGACGATCAGCACGGCCACAGGCAATACGCGCACGGGGTGGCTCACAGACAAGGTGCGAAGTTCGGGGTCGCGCGCGAGCAAATCGGTGGCGTAGGTCATGCGCGCTCTGAGTTGGACCCGTTCAGCCTGGACGGTCTCAAGAACGCTGGCCGCACCTCGCGAAAAATCGATGTTGATGCGCAACGGAACCTGCGGGGCAAACCAACCCTCAACCCCCTGAACAGACAAGCTCAAGGCTGAATCTGAAAAACCCACATTGAATTCGTCTTTGTCAGTCAGGCGGGCCAAATAGGCCAGGGTCAGGCTCAGCACTGTGTCTGCGCGCTCACCATCACCGGCCCAGGCCTTGGGCACCTCGACGTCATTTTGGACGTAATGGGGCGTCACCGTTGACACGCTTCGATCAATGTAGGGCAACTCAAGTGGCACTTGGGTTGCCAAGCGTTGGCGCCAAAAACTTTCGGCAAGCGCTACGCGGGCATTCAACTCGCTCAAGCGATCTGCCAAAGCAGGTGTCAATGGATCAAACAACAAACCTGGGCGCAGGCTGAGGAAAGCCTCAGCTTCCTTAGCTGTCATGACTTGGCCATCCAACGTCTCGAACCTCTGCAGCTGGATGTCTTGGCTGCCAGTGGCCACCGTCACACCATGCTCATTCAACGCAAGCAAGGTGCCGGGAGCAGCCCCCGAGCTCAAGCCCGTGACGGTGACAGACCCCACCAAGAGCGGACGCCCGGCCCAAATCACTTTGGGCCCACCCATCGGATTGGCGTAGGAGCCAAAATCGAGGGCGCGAATCAAGGTGGCAATCTGTGATGCCTCAAGCGACCAGTCGATCGCACAAGCTGCATGAGGACGGTCTTTTCGGCCATAGTAGCGACCCATTGGCTGGCGCTGAGGCTGTGGCTGCAAACTGCCGTCCATGAGTCCCTGTATCAGGGATTCAAAACTGTCGATGCCCGCTTCAAAGCACTTGGTGTTGATCGTGAGCGCAGTCTCATCGGGCCCCAGGCTGACCGTGCGCTGAGCAAGAATGGCGCCCTGGTCGATCTTTTCTGTCATTAAGTGCCATGTGATGCCATGCGCAGACTCGCCGTTGAGCAGTGCCCAGATGGGCGTATTTAATCCCCCATAAGCTGGCAGTGGGCCATCATGGAAATTGATCGCTGCAACGGCAGGCAATGCCAGAACCTCTGGCGGCAACACCGATAGATTGGTGATGCTAAAAAGGTAATCAAATGGATGCAAGTCTTGGCTAGAGAGGATGCTTTGGGCATTGTCAAGCAGCCGAATACCGCGTTGTGATGCCCAGCGCCTGATGGTTGCAGCGGCAGACACCACAGCAACGACATGGTGACCTGCATGCTCAAGCGTTTGAGCACACTGGACAAGCAATGACTCAGTCCCGACCAAAACGCAACGCCATGAATTTTTCATCATTGAGGTGGTTACTTAGAAACGGCGGTTGAACCCGCCCAGGGTGGAGACGCTCAAGGCCTATGACTTAGCACGATGAGGCGTCTGGCTCAAGTTCACAACGAGGCGCAGCCCTGCATGATGGCCTCAGAGCGGCGCCATCGAGCAAGAGGTCCTGTCACCTATCCAAATCGTGGCCTGGGGCCAAGTATGTCAATATTCATCGGGGTTTCCTTGCGGATCAACGCGGTCAATTGCCACTTTAAGGTGAATAAAACACAATAGTATTCATTGTTTCGGAGCAACCAGCGACAGCGTCGACGACACCCACAAACGGCAAACGGTAATACTTTTTTCAGAGCCCAAGCCCTGCCAAATTTTCAGGCTTGAGATCTCAAATGGGCGTATCCATCATTATCGACCCGCCAAGGGGGTTAAGGGCATCCCATTACACACAAGTACCTGAATCTCGAGCGTAACGAACGCCCCGAACAAAGGTATTGATTTCGTGTAGTCCGAGCCAGATGGTTTTGACGCCTGGCTCACCATCATGTTTACGAGCGAGGAAGCCGCCGAGTCG
>JANMEO010000079.1:0-2944 GCA_031376995.1 Burkholderiales bacterium | reverse complement strand
GTTATAGCTACAGTCAATTTTCTGACCCATCCACGCATCAACCCCTTGCTGTTTCCAGGTTCAAACTGCGCCGCCAATCTATAAAGCCCCGTTCACGCAATTCACATGCTGGGCAAAGGCCGCAGCCATAACCCCAAGCGTGGCGCTGACTGCGGTCCCCCAAATAGCAGCTATGCGTTTGCTCCTGGATCAAAGCGCTCAAGGCTGAGCCTCCAAGATGCTGGGACAGCGCCCACGTTTGAGCTTTGTCAACCCACATGAGTGGGGTCTCGAGTGTGAGCGCCGTATCAAGCCCCAAACTCAGAGCCACCTGCAGCGCCTTGAGCGTATTATCACGACAGTCTGGATAGCCTGAGTAGTCGGTTTCACACATCCCTGCCACCAACACACTGGCACCTCGTCGGTAAGCCAAAGCTGCCGCAAAGCTCAAGAAAATGAGGTTTCGACCAGGCACAAAAGTGTTGGGCAAGCCGTTGGCCTGCATCTCGATGTGTCGCTCACTGGTAAGGGCCGTGTCTGAGATTTGACCCAACAAGCTTAAGTCAAGCACATGATCATCACCCAGTCGCGCGCCCCAATCAGGAAATTGGCAGCGCAGTGCCTCAAGCAGCACAGGCCGACACGACATCTCGACGATATGCCGCTGCCCATAAGTGAAACCCAAGGTTTCGACTTTGGCGTAGCGTGACAAGGCCCAGGCCAAGCAAACGGTAGAGTCTTGGCCACCTGAAAACAAAACCAGCGCGTGGCGAGAATCCAAACTCATTGCCTCACCTGCCCTTGACCCAGAACAATCCATTTCATAGAAGTCAAACCCTCAATGCCCACGGGGCCACGGGCATGAAACTTATCGGTGCTGATGCCAATTTCAGCCCCCAGGCCATACTCAAATCCGTCGGCAAACCGGGTGCTGGCATTGATCATCACGCTGGCAGAATCTACTTCACGTAAAAAACGCATGGCACTGGGATGGTGCTCAGTGAGGATGGCATCGGTGTGATGCGAACCAAAATGATTGATGTGCGCAATAGCCTCATCAAGATCAGCCACCACCTTGATGCTGATGATGGGTGCCAGGTACTCGGTGTGCCAATCAAGAGTCGAGGCCGGGGTCAAAAGCGCACCTGGCACTGGGCCCAAAATCGCCAAGCTCAAATCATCTGCGCGCATCTCTACACCCTTGGCCGCAAAAATGGCGCCCATGCGTGGCAAAAATGCGGCGGCAATTTCCTTGTGCACCAACAAAGACTCTGCCGCATTGCAGGGGCTGTATTTTTGAGTCTTGGCGTTATCCGTCACCCGCAAAGCCAACTCCAGCTCGGCATGGGCATCAACATACACATGACAATTACCATCAAGATGCTTGATCACGGGCACTCGAGCTTCTAGATTGATGCGCTCAATGAGCCCGCGACCGCCCCGAGGAATAATCACATCAATGGCTTGCGGCGAACGGATCAAGGCGCCAACAGCCGCGCGGTCTGTGGACGCCACCAACTGCACGGCCGTGGTTGGCAAGGCGGCTTGTATCAGGGCGGCTTGCACCAAAGACCACAAAGCCAAATTGGAGTGAATGGCCTCAGAGCCCCCTCGCAAAATGCAAGCGTTGCCACTTTTGATGGCCAAAGAAGCGGCTTCAATGGTGACATTGGGACGACTTTCATAGACCATCCCAAAGACCCCTAAAGGCACGCGCATCTGCCCTACCTGAATACCGCTGGGGCGATGGCGAAGCTGAGTCACCTCGCCAATTGGATCGGGCATCGCCGCGATCTGCTCGCAACCTTGTGCCAGCGTTTCTAAAATTTGCGGGGTCAAGCGCAGGCGATCAACCATTGGCGCTGAGAGGCCCGCAGCCAAGGCTGCCTCAAGGTCACGCTGGTTGGCCTGCTGCAAACTGGGCTGCGGCTGCCGAAGGCTGCTTGCCAAAGCGTAAAGGGCAGTGTTTTTAGCATGGGTGCTGGCCACGGCCATGGGGCCACTGGCAGCGCGCGCGGCAAGACCCATTTGGGCCACCATCGCAGCAATAGGGTCAGGAGTGGTGATGTTCATACCTGTCATTGTCCCAAAAGAACAGCCTGCGCACCGAAAACTCACATGACATGAGGTCACCTGTGGTGACTTCATGTGACTTCACATCAGAAGATAAGCACCCAAGTTGGCATGTCCACCACGCATTCGTCTGTTCACTTGGGTGTCGTCACATCACAATGGGGCCATGACAAACTTGCCTCCCTGGGTTCAACCCTTTCCCCTGGGCATTGACCTGATCGACACTGGTTTTCAGCGTCCTCAGTTTGATGCCAGTTACTTGCTCATCGACGCTCAACGCGCCGCCTTCATTGACACCGGCACCAACACCAGTGTGCCCCGCTTGCTGGCCACTCTGAGCGCAAGGGGCCTAGGGCCAGAAGCGGTAGATTGGGTGATTGTCACCCACGTGCACCTTGACCATGCTGGGGGCGTTGGCCAGCTCATGCAACATCTGCCGCACGCCCGGTTGCTGGTTCACCCTAGAGGGGCCCCTCACCTGATTGATCCTACACGCCTGATTGCTGGGGCCCAGGCCGTTTATGGCGAACAGGCCGTGACTCGCGCCTACGGCACCTTGGTCGGAGTCGCCAGCGAACGTGTCACCCAAAGCCACGACGGCATGACGCTTCAACTGGGCACGCGCATTTTGCAATTGTTTGACACCCCCGGACATGCCCGACATCACCACTGCATCTGGGATGCTCGCAGCCAAAGTATCTTCACTGGCGATACCTTTGGCCTGTCTTACCCTGAACTCGACACACCCAAAGGCATCCCATTACACACAAGTACCTGAATCTCGAGCGTAACGAACGCCCCGAACAAAGGTATTGATTTCGTGTAGTCCGAGCCAGATGGTTTTGACGCCTGGCTCACCATCATGTTTACGAGCGAGGAAGCCGCCGAGTCG
>JANMEO010000078.1:0-14965 GCA_031376995.1 Burkholderiales bacterium | reverse complement strand
GCCCGGGGCCACATAGATGGTTTGAATTTTGGGCGACTGTGCCAACTTCCATGCCAGAGCATGCTCCCGGCCCCCCGAACCTATCACCAGCACTTTCATTCACTGATCTCCGCGTTGTGAAACACTGCCTGCGCATCGTCTTGGTCTTCGAGCAAGTCGAGCAGCTTTTGCATCCGTTGGCCCTCTTCACCCACCAAAAGCACTGCATTTTCAGGGCGCATGGTGACCTCGGCCATTTCGGGCTTGAGCCTGGCGGCCTCTAAGGCCGATTGCACGGCTTCAAAGTCAGCCGGCGCACAAAGCACTTCGATAGAGCCATCATCCCCCGTGATAACGTCTTCGGCGCCCGCATCCAGGGTAAGTTCGAGCAGTTTGTCTTCGCTAGCGCCAGGCGCAAAAATAAATTGGCCACAGTGCTTGAACTGAAAAACGACTGAACCCTCAGCACCGAGGTTGCCCCCGTATTTGCTCAAAATATGGCGCAACTCAGCGACGGTGCGCACGCGATTGTCGGTCATGCAATCGATCACGATCGCAGCGCCGCCAATACCGTAGCCCTCATAACGAATTTCTTCATAATGAACCCCTTCGAGATTGCCCGTCGCTTTGTCGATATTTTTTTTGATGGTGTCCGAAGGCATATTGGCTGCTTTGGCTTTTTCAACCGCCAAGCGCAAACGCGGATTTTCTTTAACGTCGCCGCCGCCGTGCCTTGCGGCCACCATAATTTCACGAATAATCCGGGTCCAGACCTTGCCGCGCTTTTCGTCTTGACGACCTTTGCGGTGTTGGATGTTGGCCCATTTGGAATGTCCTGCCATGACGGCTCCTGTGTCTTGCTTGAAACTCCGGCATGTCCGGCTAGGTGTGAATGGGAATGTGCCCGACACTGACGCCTGGTAGGGCCAGGATTCAGATGGCGAATGGCACTTACTTAAGCCAAGTAGAGCCGCTTCATTGCCTCTTGCGCCCTGGCAGGAGACAGGACAAAACCGCTTAATTAAGTATCATTCGTACCAAGGCGACTGTTGAAGAGGCCAGTCGAAAACTCGCGACGCTATTGCGAACAGGCTCTAAAATCACGATTTTACTTGTCTTATCTGCCAATGGAGCAACGTTGTGGCTGAGCCGATTTTGATTGCACAAAATGCCCAAACCGAATGCCTCTTTCTAATGGCAATGGCCAACCGTCATGGGTTGATCACTGGCGCCACAGGCACTGGCAAGACCATCACATTGCAGGCCTTGGCGGAAAAACTCAGCCAGCAGGGGGTGCCTGTGTTCATGGCTGATGTGAAGGGTGACCTCACCGGAATCTCCCAGGCCGGTAGCGTGAGCCCCAAACTGGCCGCAGTGCTCAAAGATCGGCAACTCCCCCTCCCGGTTTCAGCCCCCTGCCCTGCAACTTTGTGGGATGTGTTTGGCAGCCAAGGGCACCCTGTTCGTGCCACAGTGAGCGACATGGGGCCCCTGCTGCTGTCTCGCATGCTGAGCCTCAACGACACCCAGGCCGGGGTGCTCAACATGGTTTTCAGGATTGCAGACGACCGTGGTTTGCTGCTGCTTGATTTAAAAGACTTGCGCGCGATGCTGCAGCATGTGGGGGACAACGCCAGCGAGTTCACCACCGAGTATGGCAACGTGAGCGCTGCCAGCGTCGGGGCGATTGCGCGCGGTTTGCTGCAAATTGAAGAGCAAGGGGGCATGCAGTTTTTTGGTGAGCCGATGCTCAACATTGCAGACTTCATGCAAACCGATAACGAACGAGGCGTCATCAACATCTTGGCCGCTGATCAGTTAATGAACAGCCCACGCCTATACGCCACGTTGCTGCTTTGGCTGCTTTCTGAGTTATTTGAGCAGCTGCCCGAAGTCGGGGATCTGGATCAACCCAAATTGGTGTTTTTCTTTGATGAGGCTCACCTGCTCTTCAAAGATGCCCCTGCGGCCTTGGTTGAGCGCATTGAGCTGGTGGTGCGCTTGGTGCGAAGCAAAGGCGTGGGGGTGTATTTTGTGACGCAGAATCCACTCGACATTCCTGATGCGGTTTTAGGCCAGCTAGGCAACCGAATTCAACATGCCTTGCGCGCATTCACCCCGCGGGATCAAAAGGCTGTCAAAGCCGCCGCAACCACCATGCGCACCAACCCTCACTTAGATATCGAGACTGCCATCACCGAGTTGGCAGTGGGCGAAGCCCTGGTCAGCCTGTTGGATGAACAAGGGCGCCCCAGCATCACCCAGCGGGTGTTTGTCTTGCCCCCCGGCAGCCAAATTGGCCCGGTCACGCCCGCGCAGCGGCAAACTTTGATGCAAAAGTCTTTGGTGGCAGGCGTGTATGAAACCCCCATTGACCGGGAGTCGGCTTTCGAGCGACTCAAAGCGCGGGTGGGCTCTGCATCGAGCCCCACGGCAGGTCGCACACCACAGCCCCAAGGCGCCGCAGGACAAACCCAAGCCGATGAAGCCACTATGAGCGCGAGCCCTTTGTTGGGTCAGCTAGGATCAATTTTGTGGGGCAGCACAGGCCCCCGAGGCGCCAAGCGTGAAGGGCTGGTAGAAGCGCTGACCAAATCAGCCTTGCGAGGTCTGGGAAGCTCGGCGGGACGAGAGATCGTGCGAGGGGTGTTGGGGAGTTTGCTGGCTGGCAAAAGGCGTTAGGTTAGGTTAATTCAGATGTCAAGGCTTGACTGTGTCGGGCAACTCAATTTTGACCTCGAGCACTTCAAGGTCACCTTGACGCTCGAGCACGACCTTGATGTCTTGGGGGTCAACGCTGACATATTTTGAAATCACGGCCAGCAACTCTCGCTGCAGGTCGGGCAGGTAGTCGGGGCTGCTGTTACGACCGTTGCGCTCGTGCGCCAAAATGAGCTGCAAGCGCTCTTTGGCCACAGAGGCGGTCGCCTTTTTCTCGCCCATGAGAAATGAGAGCATCCCCATAATTTACCTCCCGCCAAATAGGCGCTTTAAGAAACCAGGCTTGACCGGATCCACAAAACGCATGGGTTTTTCTTCACCCAAAAAACGTGCCACCACATCTTTGTAGGCCTCAGCCACATCAGAGCCCTCGATATAAATGGCAGGCAAGCCCTGATTGGAGGCATTGAGCACGGCCTCTGACTCAGGGATGACGCCCAGCAGCTTGATGCGCAAGATGTCATGGATGTCTTGCAAAGAGAGCATTTGTCCACCTTCAACCCGGTGGGGGTTGTAACGGGTGATAAGAAGATGCTCTTTGATGGGCTCAGCCTTGGAAATGGCACGTTGGGTCTTAGAGTTGAGCATCCCGAGGATGCGGTCTGAGTCTCGCACCGATGAAACCTCAGGATTGGTCACAACGAGCGCTTCGTCAGCGAAGTGCATGGCCATCATGGCGCCCGTTTCGATGCCAGCGGGTGAATCGCACACGATGTACCTGAACCCCATGCTGGCCAGCTCTGTGAGAACCCGCTCAACGCCCTCTTGAGAGAGCGCATCTTTGTCGCGAGTTTGCGATGCCGCCAACACATAGAGATTGTCACACTGCTTGTCTTTGATCAGCGCTTGATTGAGGTTAGCCTCGTTTTGGATCACGTTGATCAGGTCATACACCACCCGGCGCTCACAGCCCATGATGAGGTCAAGGTTGCGAAGTCCGACGTCAAAATCGATGACCGCAGTTTTGTGACCCCGCATGGCCAGCCCAGAGGCGAAGCTTGCACTGGTGGTAGTTTTGCCAACGCCTCCTTTGCCGGAGGTCACCACGATTATCTTTGCCATGAGAGGGCGGTCCTTGTTGTTGGGGTGGAGAGCTTAAAATTGGGCCATGGGCCTATGAGCATGCATTGGCGCGCGCCCCATAGGCCGCGCAAGGGGCACCCGCCAGGTAGCGTCGACGAGACAAGCTCGCCGACCCGAAACCCAACAAAACCCAAGGGCGCGCCCAAGGCGATGTCACTCGATCTGTGGCACTGTGACCCGAATGATAAAGACTGTCATACCCACCTGGGTCAGTATCTATCAGGGCCTGCTTACGGAGCAAAACGATCAACTGCCGTTTCTAGGGTTAAATAAGAGCTTCAAAAATCAAGCGCTCACCCTCGAGCCTGATTTGGGCAGGCTTGCCGACGATTTCTGGTTGAAGGGGGGTTTCAGTGGTGCGATAGGTGCCAGCGATCGCAACCAACTCGGGCTCCATGCAGGTGCTGAAAATGCGGGCCTCGACATTGCCCTTGGCGCCAGCAATCGCTTTACCACGCAACGGAGCGTAAACGTGGATGTGACCGTCAGCAATGACTTCAGCGCCAAAGTTGACCGCAGCCAAAATCACAAGATCACCGCCTCGAGCGTAGACTTGTTGGCCTGAGCGCAATGGACGATGCAAGACCATGGTGGGCGACGCCGTTGAGGCCCCAAAGGGGCTGGGCGTTGCAGGGCTGTCGGAGGTGCGAGCAAGGTCAACGGGCACGTCGACCAGGCCCGCTGACCTTGCGGCCTGCATTTGGAGTTTGTTGCCAGCACGCGCGCCAACAAGCTGCATTTTGTAGTGACGCAAGAGCTCGATCAGTGCTTTGAAATCGATCGATGCCGGGGTGTTAGCCAGCGCAGCCAAATCAACCACCACGGGGTCATTGTTGAAAAAACCAGAGTAAGCATCAAAACGGCGTGCAAACTCGCAGGCCAAATCGTCCAAATGATGAGTCTGCAAAAGCAATGCCACAACAGACAGCGAGGCGCTTTTGAGATCAAAAATAGCAGGGGCATTTACTTGAGCAACAGCCATGTCGCTGGGGTCCTTTGCGCAGGGTAATCTTCTCAGTGTACAGATCTCTTTGTAGGGTGTCCCGGCAGGGGGCGGCGAAACAACGCCCACACCTGTCAGAGCGGGGGTAGCGGGGGATGGTATCAAGCTGCGACTTCAACACTATCACCCAAAAAGCCTCCGCTTTGATGCGCCCAAAGCCGCGCATACAGACCGCCTTGCGCCAAGAGCTGAGCATGGGTACCTTGCTCCATGATGCAACCCTGCTCTAAGACGATCAGGCGATCCATCGCTGCAATGGTGGACAAACGGTGTGCAATGGCAATGACGGTTTTGCCCTCCATCAAACGATAAAGGGTGGCTTGAATGGCAGCCTCGACCTCAGAGTCGAGGGCACTGGTGGCTTCATCGAGCAACAAAATTGGCGCATCTTTGAGCATGACGCGGGCAATCGCAATGCGCTGGCGCTGACCGCCAGAGAGTTTGACCCCACGCTCACCCACATGCGCTTCATAACCGCTTCGCCCATGAGGGTCAGACAAGGTTTGAATAAAGTCATGGGCCTGGGCACGTTGGGCCGCTTTGATCATCTGGGCATCGCCAGCATCGGGGCGACCATAAAGAATATTGTCGCGCACAGAGCGATGCAATAAAGAGGTGTCTTGAGTGACCATGCCGATTTGAGCGCGCAGACTGTCTTGCTGGACCCCAGCAATATCTTGACCATCAATGCGGATGGTGCCACCGCCAACGTCGTGAAAACGCAGCAAGAGGTTGACCAGGGTACTTTTCCCGGAGCCTGAGCGTCCAACCAAGCCGATTTTTTCGCCGGGCTGGACGGTGAGGCTGAGTCGATCAATGACAGGCGTGGATGAATTGGCCTGGCCGTAAGCAAAGCTAACGTCCTCGAAGCAAATGGCCCCGACGGTAACCTGCAAAGCAGGCGCAGCAGCACAATCCGTCACCGAGTGGGGGCGAGACAAAGTGGTGATGCCGTCTTGCACCGTACCAATGTGCTCAAACAGCATAGACACCTCCCACATCACCCAGTGCGAAATACCGTTGAGACGCAGGGCCATGGCGGTGGCCGCAGCAACGGCACCCACCCCCAGGTCACCGTGCACCCAAAGCCACAAGGCCGCACCAGCGGTTATGCCGATTAGCAAGATGTTGAGCGTATGGTTCGTGACCTCAAACGCCGTGACCAGCCGCATTTGTTGGTGCACGCTAAGGATGAAATCACTCATGGCTGAGCGCGCGAACGCCGCCTCGCGCTGCGCATGGGAAAACAGTTTGACGGTCGCGATGTTGGTGTAGGCATCGGTGATGCGGCCTGTCATGAGAGAGCGTGCATCAGCCTGGGCCTGGGCTACGCGCCCCAGCCGGGGTACAAAAAAGCACAGGGCGAGCAAATACAGACCGAGCCAAGACAAAAAGCTGACCAATAGCCACCAATGAAAGCCCCCAACTACCGCCACCATCGTAAAAAAATAAAGCAACACAAAAACCAGAATGTCGCAAAAGATCATGATGACCTCGCGCGTGGCCAGCGCGGTTTGCATGACCTTGGTGGCCACCCGGCCGGCAAACTCGTCTTGATAAAAGCTCATACTTTGAGCCAACATCCAACGGTGAAAATCCCAGCGCTGAAGCATGGGAAAGTTTCCAGCCAGCGCCTGGTATTTGATCATTGAGCGCACCCAGATCACCCCAGGACTGAGCAGCAAGGCGGCGCCCAGCAGCCACAAACTGTGTTGCTCTTGAGCCCAAAGATCTTGGGCTCGGATCTCATTGAGCCAGTCGACCATGCGCCCCATGAAGGCAAACAGCAGGGCCTCAAAGATGGCCATCACCGATGTCAGCAGTGTGAGTGCCAAGAAGAGAAAACGTGCGGCAAGAACCCGACTCCAAATGAATGCAAAAAATGGGCGCGGAGGCTGGGTTGGCAACGCCGCTGGGTAAGGATCCAGGAGACTTTCAAAGTATCTGAGCAAGGGAGGACGTCCTGGTGAGCGGCTTTTGAATGGTTTGACACACCTGACTCGCACAAGCGTGCCATCAACAAGTGGTTTGGACACCAGCGCCTGTGATTTCAGAGAGGCCCAAATGCGGCTCATTGAGCCAGAATGTTCAGCGCAAGCAGTCCACAGACTATACCCCTGGGAACTGAAGATGCTGGGTTGATGGGTTGATGGGTTGTTTGGGGAATGGGGGTGCAAGGCAAACCGCAGCCCTATCCGTTGATAGGGCGAGGATTTGCAACGCCGCAGACCCGTTTCCCAAACGGCCCAGCAACTCGGCATCTTCAGTTCCGAGGGGTATAGACCGGCAAAGCCCGATCACTGATTCTGCTTTGCACCATCTGTCGATGGTTAAGCCAACTGACTCATCTTGCGCTTGGTGATTGCAGGCAGATCACCCACACTGGGTTGAAACAATTCGCAGAATTAAGCGTATTTGCAGCAAGTCATGTTTACTGATTGCTACTGACCTTTAAAAAGCGCGCACTTTGAACTGCATGAAAAGCGCACTGTCCACGTTGGTTGTTGAAGGGATGATGCCAAAGTTCACACCCACACGACGCCCCTCATAGGTGAGCATCGGCACAGCCATAAAGAATTTTCCACCCCGGGCAACCGAGGGGTAGCCATCCATCAAACCCGCCAAAGCCCCCACCTTAATCTCCCCCACGCGGTAAGGCTGCCAGTTGACTGTTGCATAGGTGGTCGTGCGTCGGATGCTGTTGTAGTAACTGCCCGCCATCACCGAAACGTCTGGGTTGAGGCGGTATTCAACACCCAGCCCAAAATTTGACTCGTTATAACCTTTGTTGCGCGCAAAATGACGCGAAAAGCCCCCCACATTGACCCACATCTCGCTGTGAGAGAGGGGGCTAGCAGACACCCCTGGTGCCTCTGCGGCCACCACGTAGACACTGAGCATGGCCAGAGCCCAACCTACCATCGCTTGTAACATTTTCATGGCGCCATCCTTTTGCAAGGGACCGGCCCATACCTGTCATCGCGAAGACCCGTCATGCCTGTGGGATTTCGGCTCTCGATCAGCAAAGCTGAAGTCGAAGTTGCTCGTGATGAGATATGTTTTTATGATGCTGTTCACGCCCGCCCCAAAAAGCCAACGGGAGGCAAGAGCTCCTATGTTGGCGGTGCCAAGCAACTTGGATAGCAAGCCCTGCATCTTCAGGTTGAATGGGTCTATACCCATCAGAACTGAAGATGGATATAGACCTAAGTCAAGTGCGTGTCCACATCGCGCCTGGCCAAGGCTAGAAACTCAGCCGACTGCATCTCATTCAAACGTGAAACCGTGCGCGGAAACTCGTGCGCCAATGGGCCTTCAATGTAGAGCTCGTTGGGGGGGACTTGAGCTGACAAAATCAGCTTGACGCGGCGGTCGTACAGGACATCAACCAACCAAGTGAATCGTCGAGCCTCCGAGGCCAGACGAGGTGGCATGACCGGCACGCCAGTCAACAAAATCGTATGAAATTGAGTCGCCAACTCCAGATAGTCGTTTTGCGAGCGGGGCCCACCGCAAAGCACTTTGAAATCAAACCACACAACCCCGCCGGCGCGGCGGCGGGCCTGGAACTCACGGTGCTCAATGCGCAAAATGGGCGGTTCTTCTTTGACTTCGATGAGCTGTTCAAAAGCAGCCTCCATGGCCTCGTCTGCCTGCGCCCCCAAGGGGACATGGTAGGTGTCAACGTTTTGAAGAGTGCGGCTGCGGTAATCAATGCCGTTGTCCACGTTGATGATATCGAGGTGTTGTTTGAGCAAATCGATAGCAGGCAAAATGCGCTCTCGATGCAGGCCGTTGGGGTACAAGCCATCGGGATGGAAGTTGGTGGTGGTGATGATGCCCACTCGATTGACGAACAAGGCCTCTAGCAGGCGATGCAAAATCATGGCGTCTGTGACATCCGCGACATGAAATTCATCGAAGCAAATGAGACGATGGCGACGTGAAATGCGCTGCGCCAAGACATCAAGCGGGTTGACGGTACCATGCAACTCAGCCAACTCGCGGTGCACCTCACGCATAAACTCATGAAAGTGCAAACGGGTTTTGCGAGCAATAGGAACCGCCTGAAAAAAACAGTCCATCAGAAAACTCTTACCTCGCCCTACCCCGCCATACAGATAAACACCGCGAGGTATCGATGGCCGCAAGAACATTTTGGCCAGCGGGTTGCGACGATATTTTTTATAGTCGGCCCAAGCACAGGCGCAACGCTCAAGAGCCGCTACAGCATGCAGCTGCTCAGGATCACTTTGGTAGCCTCGCTGGGCGAGGGTTCGTTGGTAGAGCGCTGTGACAGAGGACTCAAAATCGGCCATGGAAAAAAACAAATGACACAGTGATGCATAAACCCATCGGAGCTGAAGCTCCTGAGTCGCTGGGTATAGTCGATTGTACGCATCGAAACTGATCATCATGAGCTGATTCACTGCCTAAAGAACCTTCATTAATTGGCTATTGGCCTCGAAATCTCACCCAATGAAAAAGACCATGCAAACCGCCTCTGCGCTGTCTCGACTCAAAGACATCACCTTGCTGCAAACCGATAGCTTCATTGATGATGCCTGGGTCGGGAGCGAGCACCGATTTGAGGTCACAGATCCGGCCACGGGCGTCCCCCTGGCTTCGGTTGCCAATTTGAGCGAAGAGGCCGCCCAGCAGGCGATCGATGCCGCCGCACGCGCCTGGCCAAGCTGGCGTGCCAAAACCGCCCGAGAGCGTAGCTCCATCCTGATGAAGTGGTTTTATTTGCTCCATGAAAACATCGATGATTTGGCTTGTTTAATGACTGCTGAGCAGGGCAAGCCCTTGTCAGAAGCGCGAGGCGAGGTCATCTATGGCGCTGGGTTTTTTGAGTGGTTTGCTGAAGAAGGTCGGCGAATTTACGGAGAAACCATTCCTTCCACAGACCCTGACAAGCGCTTTTTAGTGATCAAGCAAGCCATCGGGGTTTGCGCCGCCATCACGCCTTGGAACTTCCCCATCGCCATGATTGCCCGCAAGGTCGCACCCGCTTTGGCTGCGGGATGCACCATGGTGCTTAAACCTGCCGAGCAAACACCCTTGTGTGCCCTGGCCCTGGCAGTGCTGGGGCAGCGTGCGGGCTTGCCCGCTGGCGTTTTCAACGTGGTCACCGCAGACGGCCCCCAATCAGCCGCCATGGGTCAAGTGTTGTGTCGCAGTGAGCAAATTCGTCACTTATCTTTCACTGGGTCAACCGAAGTTGGCCGCCTTTTGATGAGTCAATGTGCCCCAACACTCAAAAAGCTCAGCCTCGAACTCGGTGGTAACGCACCCTTCATCGTCTTTGATGATGCAGATCTTGACAGCGCCGTCGAAGGGGCCATGGTCAGCAAATTTCGCAACGCCGGGCAAACCTGCGTTTGTGCCAACCGGATGTATGTGCAGGCTGGCATTTTTGATACTTTTGTGGCCCTCTTAGCAACCAGAGCGCGCACTTTGCGTGTGGGCAACGGTTTTGATGACGGGGTGCAACTCGGCCCCCTCATCAATGACGAAGCCATTGACAAGGTGCAGTGCCACGTCAACGACGCGTTGGCTCATGGTGCCAAGCTACACACGGGCGGCTCGACCATCAATCACCGATTTTTCGAGCCCACGGTCTTGGCCCCTGCGACACAACAGATGCGTTGCGCCAAAGAAGAAATCTTTGGCCCAGTCGCGCCTGTCTTTAAATTTGACACCGAGTCTGAGGTTATCGAACAGGCCAATGCCACCGAATTTGGCTTGGCGAGCTATGTTTATACCCGCAACATGGGCCGTGCCATTCGCGTTGGCGAAGCCCTAGAGTACGGCATGGTGGGCATCAACACCGGGCTGATATCAGCCGTTGAAGCACCCTTTGGAGGCATCAAACAATCGGGCTTCGGACGCGAGGGCTCACGCCATGGTATTGATGATTATGTCGAGATCAAATACCTCTGCTTGGCTGGCATTCAGAGCTGATCAGCCACTGTATGACCCCTGGGGCTGAATTTAAGACTCAGCAAGGGAGGCACGCCGGACGAATTTTTCTGTGTCTTAATTTTTGGTGGGCCCTGAGTGACTCGAACACTCGACCTACGGATTAAGAGTCCGCTGCTCTACCAACTGAGCTAAGAGCCCGTCCCGACTCAACGCTGTTGAAATCTGGTGGGTTGTGCGGGATTCGAACCCACGACCAACGGATTAAAAGTCCGCTGCTCTACCAGCTGAGCTAACAACCCGAAGAGCCTCGCATTATAGGCTGTTTTCCATCGATTTGCAAATATCAGCCTTGTCCATGTCAGCAGCAAATAGACTTGTCCGGTTTTGTAGCAAATAGATTGTCCGCTTTTTGTTGATCGAATTGATGTGCTGCGTGGGCCAAGCTACGAAGGGTGAAACCCGTAGTTGCTTGGCCCACGCAGCACTCGCCTGGCGGGCTGGTCAGCCCCTGGTTCTTTGCTTAAATGGCCCGAGATTTCTCCTGCCACGCAGGCGTCCACGGTTTGCCATTAGCTTCAAAACTGGCTAGCCTTCTGGGCCCATGAAATATCGCCAACGACCCATCGACATATCGATGCACTCGTACTTCGTTGCGCACATAGTGATTGCGGCATTCATCGGCAGGGATTTGCAACTTGAGTCCCTCGAAACTCACCGTGTTGTCATTGTCGACTTTGCGCCCATGCTGCTCGCAAAGAATATCGGGCAAGCTGCCGCCGATGAACGGCACATAGGCTGTGCCTGGTAGGGCTGCAACCTTCAAAAACCCGCAACCAGTTGTTAGTATGATTATGCGCTTGGATGCATGGTCTAGCTAACTGACAAGACCATGCTGGCCAAAGGTGACAAATTATTCCATCAGTAAAGGTCTTATAAACATGGTCAGCGCCGTACAACACATCCGTAACAAATTGGGAATTGATTTAAACCAACCCGCTATAACCCAAAGCCGAAGCAATTTATTACCCGGTATTAATGATTTAGCGCAAGCCAAACCCAGCCAGTACCTAGAACCTATTTATGATGCGGTGGTTGGGGTTGATGAAAGTAGAAGTCGGGAAATGTCTGGGCCCGGCCCATTTGATAAAAGATTAGGTATACCAGGACTTAATAATATGGCGGGCATTTGCAAGCAAATGCTGGAACGCGACGGAACCACAGAAAAACAAAAAAAGGTTCTGCGTGACATAATCAATGCCAGCGGCAAGTATGTCAAACTTTTAACAGGTGAAACCCCAGCACTCAAAAAAGATTTCACCAAGTTAGGTAATCGCCACACGCTTATTCGTGGTGAGCATCATCAGGTATTTGAGATACTAAATTCCATGACTATAAATGAAATGGGATTATTTAGAAACAAAACCGAGATGACACTAGACCCCATTGAGCGGCCACAGCTATTTCATCCTCCTAAAACAACTGATGGGCGCACATATTGTAAAGTCCAATTGGGGTCCGGTGGGTTTGGTAGTGCTCGTATTGCCCGTAATATTGGTAATTCACGCTACGTCGCCGTTAAAAAAATACATCCCGAAATTACCGAAAGCACTCAAGGTTTGAAAATTATACCTGCATTCACTTCTAATTTCCACACGCTCAGTCAAGCCAAACAACAAGCCTTGGCAGGGCTATCAGATTATGTCATTTCTCCTATAGATGAATGCAAGGTAGAAAGCAAGAAATCAAAACAAGTAGAAGATAATTTATATGCCCTTGCCCGTGATAAAGCCCTATCCAGTCATGGCCAATATAGTGTTGCGCAAACTCTAAATGCAGCAGGGTTTACTTTAACCACACAAGCCAACGGCACCGAAGTTTATCGGCTGATAAACCCCGAAAAAACCAATTATACCTTTTCGGAACTTGGCGTCACAACGGTTGATGGTTTGATAAAAAATTTCAATTTACTGCGAACGAATTTTGAAGGATCAAAGTATTTTACCAAATTAACAACACAGGCTAAAAATTTGCTCAATAATTACTCTCTTACTTATTACGATGGGTATTATACGAACTACCTTCTTACAAGTGATATGCAACCCGTTATTGATGTCTCCCGAGCAAAATTTGAATCACCTGATTTTGGACCCAAAGATACTGTTTTTAATCAAAAATTCCTCAATACTTTAGCCAAAAAAATGTTGGCGGCCCTGGCTAAGCTTAACGATATTGATATATCGCATCAGGATATTAAACCCGACAATATTGTCCTTGTTCAAGACAGTGCTGGTAATATTAAAGTGAAGCTCATTGATATTGACTTAATACAACCTATTAAGGGAGAACGCAAAATACCAGAAGCCGGTTGCATACCTTACATGCCCCCTGAAGCCCACATGGGCGAGCGTGATGACTCCATTTCTTATGTTCCAGTAAAGGGTGATGCCTATGCAATGGGCATCACCCTAAGGGAGGTTTTAGGGTTTACTTTTGACGAAACTGACTACTTAAGTAAAAATTTACTATTGGCATCAATATATGAAGCGCGTAGAAAAAACTATGACAAGAGGGCTTGTAAGAACAATGAAGCCAAAAGAGTCGCTGAAGTTAAACGACTCGATCCACATGGTGGCTTTATTGTGCAAGATCAATTACCCATTATTGCCATCAGGAATGCTATACCAAGTGCACTTTCGCTCAAAGACATGGGCGACCTGATGCTAAAAGATCACCCCGGCAAGCGTCTTACTGCCAAAGATGTTTTAAATGACTTTCCATTTTTTGACAACGCCGATAATTTACTAACTGATGCAGAGTTTTCTGACTATGTCAGAAGAATATTGCGCTTTAGTGTTGTTACCCCAAGAGAGGCAGTTTTATCGGCAAATAAAAGTAATCCTGAAGAAAATACTGGCATGATACGACTACGGCATTCAGCCAATGAAAAAATGATATTGAATCGAGGGGAAAATTTGAAGGGTTACAAGGGCGGAACCTTATCAAAAAGAGAAGAAGACATTATAGCACAGCGCCATGCTGGTCTTCAATTCCAAGCTGGCTTACGGCGCGCTGGGAGAGCGGCAGCGGAGGTTGTAAGGCCAAAAATTAATCAAGGCGATAAAATACATCGCTATATCAATAAACGCTAGCATTTTTAAAATTTAACTGGCGAAATAACGGCACCCCCAAAGACCTAAATTCTCCATCAAAAGCAATTAATGCGCGCAAATAATATTTTTAATTCGATCGCCCACCAAAATCACGATTAAACAAATGAAGATTGCAAATTTATTCAGAAATAATAAAGCTCGCGCAGTCAATAATACAATTAATGATGACCTACAGGACCTTGAACTTTCTATCAAGAAGGATTGGTCTATCACGGACTCCAATGCATTATTTCCGAGCGAGGCCGACAAATTTTTCAGAAATCACAATCCTGCCTTGGAGGTTGCCAATTGTAAGCTCAATGAAGACGGTAAAGTAGAGCCCAATGAGCTCTATTACAGAAGAAGAATTAAGCATACAGCTGCGGGTAATCAGCATAATTTGGCACAATCCATTGAGCCTGAGCAAAATAATGCCAATTTGCCCTTACAAGTGGCTGATTTAGCACCCAAAATACTCCCTAGCGATGACTGGAATGCCTTCAATATTCCCAACAGATGTCCTCTACGTACTGAATTATCTATATTATTTTCAAGGCTCAATGAGCGCACAGAAAATGCTCTAAGCAAATGGAAATTTGTCCCTCATTTTGACGGCGTTGCAACGGGGAATAACGCCCCACCCGCAACCTTTGTCAATGGCCGCTTTCCTGATGTTGAGTTGGTTAAAGATACGGCAATTCCTGATGCAACACGCCCAGGCGCTTTCTTGCATGCCAATAGGGTGGATTTGGGTGCTGGCATGCAATTTATTGCATCTCAAAAACCCAAACGCAATGAAATTCCAGGTTTTTGGCAGGCGGTTGCTCAACAGGCAGTACCGCTTATTGTTGATTTAACGAATACAAACGATGGCCGTCACGATAAGGATTGGCGGCGCTATATGCCCACTTTTGGGAATATCAATTTAAATGACGTATGCATCACAAAGCAGCCACTTGAGCGCATCCCATTACACACAAGTACCTGAATCTCGAGCGTAACGAACGCCCCGAACAAAGGTATTGATTTCGTGTAGTCCGAGCCAGATGGTTTTGACGCCTGGCTCACCATCATGTTTACGAGCGAGGAAGCCGCCGAGTCG
>JANMEO010000077.1:0-3174 GCA_031376995.1 Burkholderiales bacterium | reverse complement strand
CGACTCGGCGGCTTCCTCGCTCGTAAACATGATGGTGAGCCAGGCGTCAAAACCATCTGGCTCGGACTACACGAAATCAATACCTTTGTTCGGGGCGTTCGTTACGCTCGAGATTCAGGTACTTGTGTGTAATGGGATGCGTGAAGACTGGCACCGGCAGCCCAGAATCCCTCATCGCTTGTTGTAGGCAAAAAAGTTTTTTTAAATAATTTAAAAACAAGGTCTTTATATGTACCTACCTCCCATTGAAAACATTGAGCAAATTACCAAAGACCCAACACATCGTGCCATCAAGCCGTGGTGGATTGTATTAATTGGTGCGGCCATCCTGTATCTGCTGCCCGCACAAGCAGTGCTTGAACTGCCGATGGTCGGCCATTTTTTGAATTGGCTGGCCTCGCTGATTCCATCGATTGCGCGGTGGGTAGAGCTGTCACCGTTTCCCTATAACACTAAATTGTTTTTGGTGTTTGTTTGGGTTATGGTTCCGATGCAAGTTTACTGGCTCCTCACGTCGGTTGAAATAAGGCGAAGTTACCAAAAAAATTACATAGCAAAGAGTACAAAGCAAAGACCCGTTGTTCGTGTGGCTCGGTGGTTTTCTGGGGTAGCACTTACTGGAGTATTAATATTACTAGTATTCAGCCTGGCAATAGTTGACACCGGGCTTTGTAGGGTTTGCGTTAATACCTCAAAATGGGCGCAATTGTTTATTGGATGCTTGACCTCAATGGTGATTTCTTCGCTAGTCGTTTGTATAGTTTTAGACGCACTCCTACAATTTAAATATTTTACCTCTAAAGGAAATTAACCATGTCTGAAACCATTATCGATTACAGCAACTTTCAACCCGATTGGTGGGATGGTGTTGGTGTCAATGGCGAAGCAATCAGAGTAGCAATAACTCAGTTGGTTGACAACACGTTTGGCGTCGGTGGTCCTGACGCCATTCAAAGAACTGTCATAGCGCAGGCCGCTTTCAAACATTACGAAGCCCACCAAGCTATTAATGCCGCAGGTGCAGCGGCGGTGCGTGCGGCTGGCTATGCCGACATGCCAGGTTCGGCGCTTTTCAAAGACGCAGTGGCTAGTCGCATTGCATACGAGAACATTGCAAAAAATCTGGTTGCAGATGCCGGGCAAATCATGAGAAATGGTGCTGCTGATAGCGCATTGGCATCCAAGCTTGGTACGGTTGCCAACGTGCTTGGCCCCGCCATCAATATTACACAGTTGGGCACAGCTACTGCCACAGGCGATGCCTATATCGTCGGGCAAAATGCGATTACTGTGCTTGCCGGAATGGCGGTTGGTGCATTGGTCGTTAGTTTGGTGCCTGTGAGTGCTGGTGTGTTGGTGATTGGTGGACTTGCTATTGTTGGTGGCTTTTTGGGAAGCAAAGCCTGGGGATGGATGTGGGAAAACGGCGCAGCCGAATACTACGGAATCAACAAGGGCGATAAATTTAGCTTTGAAGAGGTGAGCACAGCTGTACAAAACTTCTTCCGGGACGCAACATCCTGGCGCCCACCTAGGCGTGATCCCTTGGTGCTTGACCTTGACGGCGATGGTTTCGAGCTGCTGGGTGCTGACAATGCGGTCATGTTTGACCACAACGCGGACGGCATCAAGCTGGGCACGGGCTGGGTAGGCGCTGACGATGGCTTTTTGGTTTGGGATCGCAACGGCAACGGCGCCATTGATTCTGGACGCGAGTTGTTTGGCGAGGATTACCTCAAGTCGAACGGCCAGCTAGCCACGGATGGGTTTGATGCCCTGCGTGATCTGGACAGCAACGCCGATGGCGTATTTTCATCGGCTGATGCGCAGTTTGCGCAACTGCGAGTTTGGCGAGACCTCAACCAAAACGGCCTTTCAGAAGCTGCCGAGTTGAAAACACTGAGTACCGCCGGGATAGCCCGCATTGAGCTGGCCAACACCCCAGCCAATTTAGTGATCAATGGCAACCTGTTGCAAAGTACCGCTAACGCAGTGCGCAGTGATGGCAGCACAGTGTCAGTAGGCTCGGTTCATTTTGCAGAAAACCGCTTCACCCGTGAGTTCACCAGCCAAACGGCGCAGGGCTCGGTGACGCCCACTGCGGCGGCGCTGGCGCTGCCTGAAATGCATGGCAGCGGGCTGGTTCGTGACTTGCGTGAAGCCATGAGTTTGGGCACAGCCCAAGCCAGTCAGCTGCAAACTCTCGTGCAGTCCTTCAGCCAAGCCACCACCCGTGATGCCCAAATGGCTGTGCTTGACGCGCTGCTCGATGCTTGGGCGGACACCTCTGGGATGGCTGAAAGTCTCGAAGACCGTGCGGGATCAAACCTGAAGATCCGCTACGCAGGTTTTGGCAACGTCAGCCGAGCTGCCGGGCTTGACCCTGCGGTCGCAATCATTGCTAACGATCCACAGGCCATCAGTGCCAGCCTGCCTCGTGATGCCGACAATTTATCGTTGAGCACCGCTTACCGGAATTTGGTGCGCAGTTGGACGCATAAAATTCACGCAGTCGAGTCTTTCAATGGGTCGTATTTTTTTGGACTACCCAATGATCCAACCGGTACGCCAAGCAGTGGCGCGGTCGGCATTGATTTCACCTCCGAAGCAGCCGCGACTGCGGGAGGCGCGCAAACCCTGGTGGTGAGCTACAGCGAAGCACAGCTTGCCTCACTTGATGCAGCGTATGAAAGCATCAAAGGCAGCATTTACAGTGCCCTTGTCACACAGACCCGGCTGAAGCCTTATTTTGAGAGTGTCCAAGTGATTGTGGATGAGCAGGGCGTGCGCTTTGACACCGCGCCCTTGAGCGGCATGCTGCAAACCCGGCATACCGCCAATCAACGTGATGCTGTGCTGGACCTGGTGGACCTCAATCGTTATGCCGGGGACACCTTGTTCAAGTTGCGCTTTGATGGGATGAGTGTATTGCGTGGATGGATTGAGCAAGTGCCACCCACCTCTGCACTGGCAGCTGAGTTGCGCGCCTTGAATGTCAGCTGGGAAGGGGCTGCAGTGGGCACCCAGGGCAGTGACTTGTACTTGGGCAACACTGCAGCCAACAATTACAGCGCTGGCAGTGGCAGCGATGTGCTGTATGGCGGTGCAGGTGACGACAACCTGCAAGGCGGTGACGGCAACGACATCGTGCTCGGTGGCGACGGCAACGACCGG
>JANMEO010000041.1:0-2847 GCA_031376995.1 Burkholderiales bacterium | reverse complement strand
GTACGCTGCAAGCTGCGAGCCTACCACGTCCATGTGCAGCTTGGCGCCATTGCGCAGGGGCTATTGCAACACCTGGCCATCAATCACACGGCACAGGTTTGGCGTGAATATTGGAGTTGGCTGCGCACCATGAATCCAGCCTGCCGCCATCCGAGTTGGTGGTCGCAAACGCCCTGCGCACGGGGCTTCCAGCATTTTTTGCGGTTTGCAATTGGGTCCCAGGCCTTCAGAAAATCGTGGCGGCATACCGTCGCGATGACCTGCCCCAGGAGGGGCTGCGAGTGGCTGCATAGGGGAACATGGCACTGTCCAGTACCCCTAATAGGGTGCCGGAACGAGCGTAAATCCTTAATGCTATAGAACCGTTTGTTTACCTCCTCTTTAGGGTTAACTTGCCTCTGCCGGTGAGTGGGCACTTCAACTGTGCTGAGACCTGGGCCCCGGTCGGAGGCTTGTGTAGGACCTTGTAGGTGCGGGGTTCTCTCATGACGATCGCTTGCCATGGAGGGGTGGCCAATTTGCCATTGAAGATGATTAATTCACCGTAGGCCAGTGCGGTGGTAGTCTGATTCTGGCAGGTGGCTGTAATGGTGATGTTGCGGGAGGGGTTGAAGTCGATGGGGCTGCGGCAGGCCTTGTTCGGGGGTTGTATCGTGCAGCCGAAGTCGTACCCGGCGGCGAGGGCGAGTGTTGGCATGACGCAGGCGGCAAGTGCGAGGAGGGTCGGCACGTGGCGGCGGTGTTTGGAGGGCGCGATGTTTAATTGGCGCTCGGCGGAGGTGGCAGTCATGATGTGTGGGGTTCCTGTGGTAGTGGGGTGATCAGGTTGGTCGAGCGGCGCAGTTGTGCCGGTGATTAAGAGTGGGTGCTCCTTGCGCGGCGTTTCAATAGCGCCTCGTGTTGTCTGTAGATCGTTGTCATGCAGCGCCAAATGCCGGAAGAGTGATCCCCGCCCGCACCCAGCGCTTCCATGACGCGATATACGCTTGCACGCGCTGGTCAGGCGCGCCTTGCTCATCAAGCCGCAAACGTTGATTACAATGGTTATCGATGGTTTTCTGCGCCAGGCCGCAAAGCCCAAACACGTTAAACTGATAACCCAAGAAATCAAAGCCTTTTTGGATTCGTCCGATAAAAGTCTTGTCCAGTGCCAGCTTTAACTTCAACCCACGCACGAGCTCGTGCATGTTCTTGATCACCCGCCGCAGTTGCCAGCGGGTCTTGGTGAATATGATCCAATCATCCCTATAGCGCGCGTCCGCACACTCGGGAGGAAATATTTTGTCCAATGACTTGAGCATGAGCGCTCCCATTAATGGTGATAATGGACAGCCTTTGGCAATCCCCGTTTCTATGAGATTGTGGTCGCCGTTGTTAACTTCAACGCGATTCATGTACTGCTGAATTATTTTTATAATTCGTTCATCTTTAATGATCTTGCGGCATTGCGCCAATAAAACCTCGTGATCCATACTGGCGTAAAAATCTGCAATATCAGATTTCACCGCATAGTGAAACCTGCTGGGCTCTATCGCATCGTGCACGCGATTGACGCCACGCTTTAAGCCCCCGTTGCCTTTGAGATGGTGGCAGCGGGAGTCACTCTTGGGCTGGATCGCTTCGGTCAGTACGAGGGTGATGGCTTTCAAGACCACCGTGTCTATCGCCGTCCAGCGCGTGAGGCGGGGTCCTTCACGTGAGCTCAAGACCATGAGGGGCGACAGTTGATAAGTGTCGATAAGCAGGCACTCGCGCAGGACTTCCTTTTGCTTACCCCAACGGCGGCGCAACCACCAGATATCGCTATTGTGAGATTCAAGCTCGCGACTTTTAACGACTGCGGCAAAAGCGGCTTCCAACACGGCATTGCTGACGATGCGACTCATCAGGTTGCTAGGGTAGTGAGCTGCGTTGGGGGCTGCTGTTGTATTCATGCTGCATGTGTGGGGGTGACTGGTTCGAAGTTCTGTGGACCGTTGACTTTGATTCTGCAATGGGTTGTGACGCTTTTCTTAGGCTTGGCCGTAAGTTGTATTCCTATGGCGGCCGTGTGAATATCTGATATCCGTGTGATATTTTTATTTCGTCAATAAACAAGATAGTTGTTTGAGATTCGCTGTTTGAAAAATATACCTTGATGTGATGTGATGTGATGACTGCATACTGCCATGATTGACAAACTATTGCCTACCCCGTAATTGAGGGGTCATATGTCTATGACATGTGAAAAAAATCACATGTGCATTCTCTGCCATGTAGGGTCGTGAGGTAACCAGCATTTCTCAATTCAAAATTCAAGTCAGCCGTCGCCTTGAAAAACAGTGGCCGAGTGCCTTTTCTTTCGAAGTCCATGCAGCATGAACTCCATCAGATGGATCCAAGATGTGAATTCGAGGTAAGTCAGTAATGACCGCAAATCGTTGAAGAATTTTTTGCGTGACGGCAGACGTTCAACTGCCGTTTCTAGGATCACTTGGGTGAATTGCTCGACATCAAACTCACTGCAGGCAACGTGGATGATCGCAAGGCACTCAAGGAGATGGACACCCTATTGTTTGGCAAGCCATTTGGCGACAAAGGCTATATCGCTCAATGGCTCACTGAATTTTGCAAAGAAGGCGATGTTGAGTTCATCACCAAAGCTCGGCGGAATATGAAACCTCGCGAACACACGCCTTTCGATGCTGCCCTCTTAAAGAAGCGATCTTTAGTTGAGACTGTCATTGATGAGCTCAAAAATCTCTGCCAAATCGAGCATACCCGCCATCGCTCACCGACCAACTTTGCCGTCAATCTCATGGGCGGGATCGTGGCTTACTGCCTTTTTCCAAACAAACCAACCTTGCC
>JANMEO010000011.1:0-1545 GCA_031376995.1 Burkholderiales bacterium | reverse complement strand
CGGCAGACCATGGGTAGCGTGGTGCAAGAATTGCGTGCCTCGCTGTCTGAGGTTGAGAAGCTGGTGGACCAGTTTTTCCGTGAACCCAGCCAGGTCACACCGCTGCACCCAGTTCCCGCCCTGCTGTCATCGTTGAAAGGTGTGCTCTCTGTCTTAGGCTTGGATCAAGCTTCGCTGGCCGTGGCGCGCATGCGCGATGATGTCGATGCTTTGAGCTTTGGCGTTGGTAAACCTGATGCCACAGTGCCGAACGCCTCTTTATTTGATCGGTTGGCGAGCAATTTGGGGGCGCTTGATTTTCTGATTGGCATGTTGGGTGTACAGCCCCAAATGGCCAAGTCGCTGTTTGCTTTTGATGCTGCCAAGGGCATTTTGGCCCCTGTCATGGGACGTGACGTTTCGGGTTTGCAGCCTGGCAGTCATGACACCGAAACTTTACCCACCGTCGAGCCTCGATTGATTGAGCAGGCGCAGTTGTTGGCCAAAGCGGCATCGCGCAATGACGTGCCATTGGCCGTACTCAATCAAAGCCTTGAATTGCTTTTGCAAGAAGCGCGTGCCGCTGAGCAACTCAATTTGGTGACCACGGTGGCTCAAGCTAAATCAGCATTGGTGCTGGCGATCAACCCGAATGAGATAACCCAAGCTCGCGACAAAATCGCGCACGCGATGAATGAATTCATCGCCTTGTCGACGATTCCGATGGATCTGCATGATCCGCTCAATCAAAATTTTTTCACCCCTGCCCCTGTCCCAGTCGTTGAAGACATCACGGACGATGCAGAGATGCGAGAGATCTTCTTAGAGGAGGCCAAGGAGGTGATCGCCGAGGGCGGCATCGCTTTGGATCGACTCAAGGTGGCAATGGATGACATCAGCCTGTTAACCACGTTGCGACGGGCTTTCCATACCCTCAAGGGAAGTTCGCGAATGGTCGGGTTGAATGTGTTCGGTGAGGCCGCATGGGTGGGTGAGCAATTGTTCAACCGCCGACTCGGTGACCATCAGCCTGCCAACGAGGCCTTGGTCACTTTCACCCGCTGGGCATTGGGACACTTCAGTGATTGGATTCGGGATATCGAGGGACGAAATGATGCCTACCGAACGGCAACAGTGGTCGTGCAAGCTGCCAGTGCGGTTGATACTTTGCCCCCCGCTTCACAAACCCTTGTTATCTCAGGCGGTCAGCCCGCTTTGGGAGAAGGCGGCGGTGAGGCAGGCCAACCTGTCGCCATGTTTTCAAAATCCCATGCGGATGAAATAATCTCAGTTGCGCAGAGTGAAGAGTTTTTACTTGATTTTTCCAATGAGGCTGTCACTGTTCCGGCGGCCGGGTCTGAGCCGCACAGCAACATGGCCCTTGTGGCTAACGCATCCAACCCGGAAGTACCCGCTGGTAAGGCATTTGATGTTGAGGCCTCAAACACTGATACCTTGTTTCTTGAGGCGTTCAACTTTGAGTCAGCCGGTGCTGAGGTCTCTGATGCTGTATTGGCCGAAGCTGAGATAGTTGAGGCTGAGGTGGCCGAAGTTGAGGTGGCCGAC
>JANMEO010000201.1:0-6323 GCA_031376995.1 Burkholderiales bacterium | reverse complement strand
AACAGGCTGAGAGCTTGGGGGTTGCTGTCGTCTTGGGCATGTTGCGCAGCGGCAGGGCTAGGGCTGGCCGCTTGTATTTTCAGAGTGCTCGGTTTTGCCCGTCGGATAGATTTTCAGCACTGGCACGGGTTCGCCGAATGTTTACAACTCGAGATACCAGCGCACGACGACTGCGACAGAACCCGTTACATCTGCATGTTCATGATGTCGCTGTAGGCCTGGACCAGGCGGTTGCGCACTTGGAGCGTGGCCTGAAAGCTGATTTGGGCTTTTTGCATGGCCACCATGGTCTCTTCAATGCTGACCATGGGGTTGTCAAGTTGCACTTCTCGCTGCAAACGACTGGCGGTAAGTTGACTCTCGCTCACAGCCGACAAGGCCTGCTTGAGAACATCCTGAAACCCCGAGCCCGGCACAGCGTCGCCGCGTTTGACCAACGGCAGGCCGTTGGTTTGCAAGCCAGCCCCAGCTGCTGCTTTGGCAAAGTCAAATGGTTTGAGCGTGACGTCCATGAATCCTCCCTCATGCCTTGCGCAATGGTTCTCATATTAAGGGCCTTGGAGGGCTTGGGCAGGGTGAACTGCTGGCTCTTTGATCCGCTGTTTGCGCCATCATGAAGGCATGAATTTCGGAATAATCGATCTCATTCGGAACCGCAGTTTGTAAGCGGTCAGCTGACGGGAATTATCACGATGGACAACGCAGTCGCTTTGAACAGAAACACGCCCATGGTGCCCGCCCCAACCTTCGGCACCCGATTGGCCGAGCTACCGGCACGCACAAAATTGATGTTTGGTTTGGGCATGGCGGCTCTGCTGGCAGTGATTGTGGCCATGTCGATCTGGGGCAATCAAGGGGACTATAAGGTGCTCTATGCCAATCTGTCTGACAAAGACGGTGGCGCCATCATTGCCCAGCTTTCACAAATGAACATCCCTTACCGCCATGCGGATGGCGGCGCTGCGATTTTGGTCCCCGCCAGCAAGGTGCACGACGCACGCTTGAAACTGGCATCGGCCGGACTGCCCAAAGGGTCGGTCGTGGGCTTTGAGTTGATGGATGGCGCCCGTTTTGGTCAAACTCAATTTCAAGAGCGACTGACGTTTCAGCGCGGCTTGGAAGGAGAGCTGACACGCTCAATTTTGGCCATGTCTGCCGTGCAAAACGCGCGCGTTCACCTGGCATTACCCAACCAAAATGGTTTTTTTCGTGAACAACAAAAGCCCAGCGCGTCAGTACTTTTGACGCTGCATCCTGGTCTGTCGCTGGATCGCTCGCAAGTGGCCGGGATTGTGCATTTGGTCTCCAGCAGTGTGCCCGAGTTGACGCCCAAAGCGGTCAGTATTTTGGACCAAACGGGTGCCCTGCTGTCGAGTCCGGCCGAGGGCAATGCGGGCTTAGATGCGCAACAGCTTCAGTATGTCAACCAGATGGAAGCCAGCTACAGCAAGCGAATTTTTGATTTGCTAGAGCCAGTGATCGGACGCGATAACCTGCGCGCCACCGTCACCGCAGAGGTGGACTTTTCGCAGTCCGAGGCCACGTCTGAAGAATTCAAACCCAATCAGGGTGCTCAGGCCAATATAGCCATTCGCAGCCAACAGACCACCGAGCAATCAGGCAGCACAGGGGCACAAGCCACCGGCATCCCTGGGGCCGCCACCAATCAGCCGCCCCAACCCGCCCAGGCACCCTTGGCTGGTGCCTCTCAGCCTTTGCAAACTGCGCAAGCCGGTGGTGGCAACAGCAACAGCCGCCGCGATGCCGTCACCAACTATGAGGTTGACAAGACGGTGCGGGTCACACGCAATGCCACTGGCATTGTGCGCCGATTGAATGCGGCCGTGGTGGTCAACCACAAAGCAGTCACTGACGCCAAAGGCAAGACCACTTACCAGGCATTAACCCCTCAAGAAATGGAAAACCTCACCACTTTGGTCCGTGAAAGCGTTGGCTTCAATCAGCAGCGAGGTGACTCGGTCAAAGTCATCAATGCGCCGTTCAAAGTTGACACCCTCACAACCAACGAACTGCCACTTTGGAAACAGCCCGAGCTTCTTGACATGCTGCGTACCGCTGCGGTGCCAGCCGCACTTTTGGTGATCGGTTTGACGATATTTTTCGGAATGATTCGGCCAGCAGTGAAGGCCGCCCTCGCACCACCTGAACTGGGTGCCAACCTGGATGTGGTCGAGGATGATGTGGTGGAGCCAGTGATCGAGTCTCCCAAGGCCCTGTCCGGCCCTCAACCCAACGAGAACTTGGAGAAAGCCCGTGCCTTTGCCAAAGATAACCCTGCCGCGGTTGCTGGCATTGTTCGTGGCTGGGTCAATGGCGAAACCGCATGACCCAGCGCTCGATACTCGATTGCGCCGATCGTCGCCACCTGAACCTCACTGACAGCCCCCATGGCCAATGCTGCGATGTCTGAAGAAGAAGGTCTTGAGAAGGCTGCGATTTTGCTCATGTCATTGGGCGAAAACGAGGCCTCTGAAGTCTTCAAGCACCTCGGGCCCAAAGAGGTGCAAAAGCTGGGCGAAACCATCGCGCGCATGAAGTCGATTCCCCGCGAGCGGTTTGACAAGGTATTAGAGCAATTTCATGTGTTGGCTAGCGATCAAAGCGTGCTCGTCTCGGACACCGACGAGTACGTCAAGGCCGTGCTGCGCCGTGCGCTAGGTGATGAAAAAGCCAACCTCTTGATTGATCGCATCTTGACGGGCGGCGATGTCTCGGGCATTGAAAGTTTGAAATGGATGGACGCTGGCTCTGTGTCAGAGCTGCTGCGTAACGAGCACCCGCAAATTGTTGCGGCCATCATGGTCCACCTGGACGAAGACCAGGCCTCAGAGGTGCTTAAGCATTTCACTGAACGCCAGCGCAACGAGGTGTTGATTCGAGTGGCCACGCTGGACGGTATTCAACCATCAGCGCTCAAAGACCTCAATGAAGTGATGAGCAAGGTGCTGGCTGGCGGTGAAAAATTGCGCAAAGCCTCTCTAGGCGGTGTGAAGACCGCTGCCGAGATGATCAACCTGATGGGCTCTAGCGTCGAAGCCGCCATCCTCGACTACATCCGTGAGGCAGACAACGATTTGGCACAAAAGATCATGGACAACATGTTCACCTTCGATGATCTAGAGAAAATCGATGACCGGGGTATTCAGGCACTGCTCAAAGAAGTGCAAAGTGAGTCACTGATCATCGCCCTCAAAGGTGCCACCCCAGAGATGCGCGAGCGCATCTTCAAGAACATGTCGACTCGGGCTGCCGAGACGCTGCGCGAAGATCTGGAGTCACGCGGGCCTGTGCGAGTCTCCGAAGTTGAGGCTGAACAAAAAGAAATGCTAAAAATCGTGCGCCGCCTGGCGGATGAGGGCCAAATTGTGCTGGCAGCAGGAGGCGATGATGAATTCCTCTAACCCTAACAAAAGTGGCATCAAAAACATCCCACCACCTGAAGGCCACAAACCCTCGCCTTACGCGAGGTTCATCCCCCGAGAGGAGTTGAATTCGTTTGCAGCCTGGAGCCCCAATCATCTGGGGGGAGACGAGCCCGTTCGTGGCGTGCATCGGCACTCGGCACCTGATGGCGCTGACCCACCCGCCAAAACCAAGACCTCCAGCAGCGAGGAGTTGGCCCAAATTGTGCACAGCTCGCACCAGCAAGGATACCAAAACGGCTACCGCGATGGGATGGTGGCGCTGGAGAACTTCAAGCAGACCTATGCGATGCAAATGAGCACCCAGGTAGGCGCCTTGCTGGTGTCGCTATCGGCCCAGCTCGAAGACCTGCAACAAGACATGGCCCGCGCTATGGCGATCTCGGCCACCCATTTGGCGCGTCAAATTGTTCGCAGCGAGCTGCAAACTCACCCCGAACTGGTGGTGCAAGTTGCCAATGAGGCCCTGGAGTCTTTGCTGCTGAGTGCCCGCCATGTGACCCTGCGCGTGCACCCTGATGACCTGACCCTGGTGAACCAAGGCTCTGCAGAGATGCTCTCAGCGCGCGGCGCCCGCGTTGTGGGTGATTCGAGCCTGATGCGGGGCGGGTGCATGCTGGAGTCCGACATCGGCGTGATTGACGCCAGCATAGAAACACGCTGGCGACGAGCTGTAGCGGCCATCGGCTGCGAAGAGCCCTGGACGCCTCAGCCACCAGCCAGCGCCCATGAGGGCCCCACCCCCGACATGGGGCCGCAGCTCAACACTGGTGACACCCTAGCCCCCCTGCCCACTTTACAAGAAGACGCATGATCACGCCACCTTCAGAAAGTCAGGCCATAGCCCCAAGCGCCAACCCAGCCCAATGGCGCCAATATCTGGGCGATCTCATGGCGTTTACGGGTGAGCCCCTGCCCCTAGAGTCGCAAGGTCTCTTGGTCCGTGTCGCAGGCTTGGTGTTAGAGGCTGCCGGCATCCGGGTGCCTGTGGGCTCGGTCTGCGAAGTTCGCATGCCTGGGCAACCCGCAGTGCTGGCGGAAGTTGTTGGCTTTTCAGGCGATAGAGCCTACCTGATGCCCACCGGCGACGTGCATGGTTTGGCCAGCGGTGCCCGCGTGATTCCCTACCCCACACCTGTCGTGCCCATGCGACTTGGGGCCACTTACCACCCTTGGCGGCGGGGCGAAGATCGAACCCTGCATTTACCCGTCGGTGACGGCCTACTGGGGCGGGTCGTCGACTCGCAGGGCCGCCCCATGGACCGGCTAGGTGAATTGCTGGGCGTTCAAAATGAGCCGCTCATTCGACGCTCGATCAACGCCATGGACCGAGACCCCGTGCGCCGCCCGTTAGATACAGGGGTGCGTGCGATCAATGCCATGCTCACGGTAGGCCGTGGCCAGCGAATTGGCCTGTTTGCTGGCACTGGAGTCGGGAAATCCGTTCTCTTGGGCATGATGGCGCGCTACACAGAGGCAGATGTCATTGTGGTGGGATTAATTGGCGAGCGGGGTCGAGAAGTGAAAGAATTCATCGAAGACATCCTGGGCCTGGAGGGCTTGAGGCGCTCGGTGGTTGTGGCTGCGCCCGCCGATGCACCGCCCTTAACCCGACTGCAAGGCGCCAACTACGCCACGACAGTGGCCGAGCACTTTCGGGGTCGTGGGGCACACGTTCTGTTGCTGATGGACTCGCTCACCCGCTATGCCATGGCGCAACGAGAGATCGCCTTGGCCATTGGTGAGCCGCCAGCCACCAAAGGCTACCCCCCCAGTTGCTTTGCCAAGCTGCCACAGTTGGTTGAGCGCAGCGGCAATGGTCTGCCAGGCAGCGGATCGATCACTGCATTTTACACTGTGCTGAGCGAAGGCGATGACCCCAATGACCCCATCGCCGATGCCGCTCGCGGCATTCTGGATGGCCACATCGTGCTGTCGCGTGAACTGGCTGAGGCCGGACATTTTCCGGCCATTGACATTGAAAAGTCAGTTTCACGTGTGATGACTAATGTGGCAACCGCCCCTCATGTCGAGGCGGCTCGGCGATTCAGACAGCTGCACTCAAAACTCCAAAAAGCACGTGATCTGATTCAACTGGGCGCCTACACCGTGGGCAACGACCCAGAGCTCGATATGGCCGTTCGAATGCAAGGCGCCATGAATGAACTGCTATGCCAAGACATGCATGACCGCGCCAGCATGGTTGAAAGCGTTAAACGCTTGCGACAAATGATGACGCCTTGATCCGGATGAACCTGGAGTGAAGCCGCCATGAAAGACTTGCAACCCCTGTTAGCCCTGTTGGCCCAAACCGTGCACGAACGCGATGCCGCAGTGGCTGCGCATGCCCAAGCACAGGCCCAACACCTGGCCGCCCAAAATCAGAGCAATGAGCTCATGGCCTACCGCAAAGAGTACGAGCAGCGTTGGGGCCAGCATTTCAAGCAAAGCAGCAGCATCGAGTTGATGAATTGCTACCAGGCATTTACGCAGCGCCTGACCCTCGCCTTGACCCATCAACAGCAGGCGCAGGCACGCGCCGACCAACAAGTGACCAGCGCACACGCAGCCATGCAAGCCTGCGAGATGCGCGTGACCTCGGTCGAAAAGCTGATTGAGCGGCGGATCAACGAGCAGCGTTTGCACGCCCAACAGCTAGAGCAAAAGCTGACCGATGAGTTTGCCGCGCGCGTGAGTTGGCGCCCGCCCACATTTTCACCTAACTCGACGTACTGAACGTACCCAACAACCCAAGGCCTGCCCTCTGAAGATACCAACTCGACCTGCCCAGCCAGATCGATTGTTCAGTCTTTCTCTATCAATCACACAGATTAAGCAGATCACACCATGAACCTTTTGAACACCGCCCCAAGCAATCTC
>JANMEO010000262.1:0-5545 GCA_031376995.1 Burkholderiales bacterium | reverse complement strand
CGTGGGGTCAGCAAAGCGCGTTATGAGGGCAATACCGTGCAGCTTCAGTTCAGTGGCTTTGGCGAGTTGCAAGGCATCCCTGGCAACTGCGTCGACCCTGACACCAATGCATCGGTTCAGTGTGGTCCCAACACCCGCTATGTGCCGGCATTTGACATGCTCGACGGGGCGGAGGTGAGAGAAGGGGGTACCAGCTACTACGTGAAGTTCTTGGAGCGTGAGTTGCGCTTATCGCAACTCACGGGGGGCGCTCAGGCCAGCTGCCAAGCTGCGGTGCAATTGCCTGTCTCACTCACCTTACCCCAAGCCAGCTCGTTGACCGTCAACCTCTTGACCACATTAGGTGCGGCGCCCACCTTGACGAGCAGTAAACCTGCCGTGATCGACGGCCTCGTGCAGTAATTCTTAAAAGCAGCAGTGTGTCTGCGGTGTTGCAAATTGCCTCAATATCCAAAGATATTGAGGCAATTTACGCCTTGAGGTTTCATGGCTCAAGCGGGCCATCAACCCAGCACCTTCAGTTCCGATGGGTATAGTCCTGGGCATTACTCAACGGAGCTGTGTTATGACTTTTTTGGAGCAACTGCTGCAAGCTGAGCACGCTCACCAGTCTATGTTGTGTGTGGGGCTCGACCCTGAGCCTGCCAAGTTTGCGGGGGCCTGGCGCCATGACGAGGCGCGCATTTATGACTTTTGCGCGGCCATCGTTGATGCAACGCGTGATTTGGTCATGGCTTTCAAGCCGCAGATCGCCTATTTTTCGGCACACCGTGCCGAAGATCAGCTCGAGCGTTTGATTCACCACATTCACCGTGTGGCTCCAGGCGTGCCTGTCATTTTGGATGCCAAGCGAGGGGACATTGGCGCAACAGCCTCTCAGTATGCGGTTGAGGCCTTTGAGCGCTACCAGGCTGATGCTGTGACGCTATCGCCCTTCATGGGATTTGATTCGATTGAGCCCTACTTGGCCTATCCAGCCAAGGGCCTGATTTTGTTGTGTCGCACATCCAACCCAGGGGGCAGCGATTTACAGGCTCAGCGCTTGGTGCGTCCAGATGGCCAAGCGGGCGATTTGCTTTTTGAGCACCTGGCTCAGCTGGCCGCTGGCCCCTGGAACCGCCACGGCCAATTGGGTCTGGTGGTCGGTGCGACCTTCCCCGCTGAGATTGCCCGAGTGCGAGAGTTGGCACCGCATCTGCCTTTGCTGATCCCTGGCGTTGGTGCGCAAGGAGGCGATGCGGCAGCGACTGTGCGGGCTGGTTGGCGTGGTGATGCACAAGGCAACACCACGGGACCGATCATCGTCAATGCCTCGCGCGCCGTGCTCTATGCCAGCCAAGAGGCTGATTTTGCCAGCGCAGCCCGCACGGCCGCGTTAGGCTTAAGACAAGCACTGGCTGCTGCCAGGGTGTCATCTTCAAGTTTTGCAGGTACTGTTTAACGATGGACAACGGCGGCGATCTCAAAGTGGCCATCGTCGGTGCTGGCATCTCTGGAGCTACTTGCGCGCACGTCTTGATGCAAGCTGGGCATTCAGTGCATGTATTTGAGAAATCTCGTGGCCCAGGTGGGCGCATGGCTTCTCGACGCCTCGAGTGGCATGACCAACAAGGGCAAGCGTGGACCACCCAATTCGACCACGGGGCGCTGTGCCTCACCACCCACACCCAGCCATTCCAAGCCTTTGTTGACGACGCCGTGCACCAGGGGCGATTGGTGGCGTGGTGGCCTCGCGTGGCTGCTGGTAGCTTGTCTTTGGGATGCGGCGACAAGTTTTATGTGCCTACGCCTGATATGCCTGCACTTTGCCGCAGCTTGCTTGAGGGGGCGTCATTGGTCTGCTCCTGGGCTGTGGACCGGTTGCATTGGGGGCCCCAGGGTTGGCGGCTTGAGGCTTGCGGTGCACGATTTGAGGTTGATTTCGATGCGGTCATTCTTGCCTTGCCGCTTCCACAAGCTGCCAGTTTGATCAGATCCTATCGTGCCGATTGGGCCCAAGCAGCCTGCACAGCTGTGATGCGGCCTTGCTGGACGCTGATGGGTGTTGCCAGGGCTGAGGGTTCAGAGTCAAGCGACGATTGGGATCTGGCGCTTCCAGCTGCAGGCCCATTGGCCTGCGTGATGCGCAGTGATGCACGCCCTGGCAGGCTACGGATTCCTGAACAGGCGCATTGGGTGGCCCATGCCCGAACTGGCTGGAGCCGTCGTCACCTTGAGCATCCAGCTGCTTGGGTTCAAAAATACATGCAAGATGCGTTGTCTGAGGTTTTGGGGCACTCAGTGGATTGGCAGCATTGCGTCGTCCACCGCTGGCGTTATGCCAGCCCTCAGGCCCCTTGCAGGCATCCCGTCGAGTTATGCTGGTGGGATGCATCGCAGGCCTTGGGCGTTTGTGCCGACAGCTTGGGCGGGCCTGGCATTGAAGCGGCCTGGATGTCTGCTCAGGCTGTGTGTGACGCCCTTCGAGGGCGGGCAACATCCAGCCAGGCGCCGTCCTTGAGTGCGGTTTCATCTGAATGGCGCCAAGTCTGATCTTTTTTTCTTGACGATACAAGGGGGTTCTTGTGAATCAAAACTCAGCTCGGCGTGTGTTTTTAATGACCTTGGCCACAGGCAGCGCGGCCTTGGCAACGGGTGCTCAAGCGCAGACTCTGGTTGATGAAACTGATCCAGTGGCGGATGCGGTGGGCTATGTTGCGGATGCTCAATACGTTGACCCGAAGAGGCACCTGTATTTTGTTGCTGGTCAAAGTTGCGCCACTTGCACTTTTTACAAAGCAAAGCCGGCCAACCAGGTCGGTAGCTGCCCCCTCTTCGTGGGCAAGCTGGTGTCAGGTAAAGCCTGGTGCAAGACCTGGTCCAAGAAGACTTGATGGCGTGTGTGTACGACCAGTGAATTTTTGCCAACAGCCCTTAATTGGCATTGATGAAGGCTGAGTGACATGATCAGGGTTGTGGCTTGCTTGCTACCGGCGCTGCTGGGGGGTTTGAGGCCCCGTTTGGCCGCACCAAGGGGCCTTTTTGACCGCAGGCGCTGAGCATCAGCGTCAAGGTGACGACGCTGATGCTCAGCGCCGTTTGCCGTGCCCAGCGAAGGGGCATTGACTTGAGGGCTAAACTCAGCTTGAAGCCGTTGTGTGCGAGAGGCTGCGGTTTCATCTATTTCACCTTATCGATTGACCATGCTCACTGATTCTGCTTATTTCACCGCTGCCCATGCGACCTTGGACCACATTGAATCCACGGTCGATGGCTGGCTTCAGAGAGACTTGATTGACATTGACATTCACCGAAGCGGTGGAATGCTGCAGTTGACGTTTCCCAATCGCAGCCAAATCATCGTTAATACGCAACCGCCACTGCAAGAACTCTGGATGGCCGCCAAAGGCGGAGGATTTCATTACAAATGTGAGCCTGGTGGTGAGTGGCGCGACACCCGTGATGGCAGTCAATTTTTTGATGCCTTGTCGCTTCATGCGAGCCTGCAAGCTGGCTGCCCATTGAAGTTCTGAGGGGGTGTTGGCCTCTCAGAACTGAAGATGTTGAGGGGCTGAGGCCTTGGCAGCCCCAACGCCTACAAAAAAGGCAGCCGAAGCTGCCTTTGCCAACCTGACTGACGCAACGCCGGAGATGTTAGGCGCTTGCCGCTGGTTTCTTCATGCCCACATGGGCAAATTTGTTGCGGAATTTTTCGACGCGACCGCCCAAAGAGTCCACACTCTTCTGCGTGCCGGTGTAAAAAGGGTGTGACTCACTGGTGCTTTCAAGCTTTAACAAGGGTACCACTCGACCGTCTTCGAGCGTGGTTGTTTCTTTGCTGGTGGCACACGAGCGCGTGACAAACTTGAAGCCGTTCGACAAGTCTATGAAGCACACGTCTTGGTATTTGGGGTGAATGCCTTCTTTCATGAGAGCCTTTCGATGATTCGTTGTTTGGTTTTTGCACCAGATGAGGCGCAACGGGAGCCACGCCGAGGCATCGGCGCACTTGCCTGAGGGTTGCTGCAAGACTGATCTTGCAGCAAAGCCAGCCATTGTAGCTGGCAAGGAGAAATTCAGCCACCCCGACGCATCATGTCAAAGAAATCGTGGTTGTTTTTGCTGGATTTCATTTTGTCGAGGATGAACTCCATCGACTCAATTTCGTCCATCGGGTAGAGAAGTTTGCGCAAAATCCATGTTTTTTGCAGAATTTCGGGTTTGAGCAACAGCTCTTCACGGCGGGTTCCCGACTTGTTCAACAAAATCGAGGGGTAAACTCGTTTTTCAGCCATCCGACGGTCGAGATGGATCTCGCAGTTGCCGGTGCCCTTAAATTCTTCATAAATAACTTCGTCCATGCGGCTGCCTGTGTCGACCAGGGCAGTACCGATGATGGTCAAAGAGCCACCTTCTTCGATGTTGCGCGCGGCACCGAAGAAACGCTTGGGGCGCTGCAGAGCGTTGGCGTCTACCCCACCCGTGAGCACTTTTCCGGATGAGGGCAAGACGTTGTTGTAGGCTCGGGCTAAACGAGTGATGGAGTCGAGCAAAATCACGACATCTTTTTTGAGCTCGACCAGGCGCTTGGCACGTTCAATCACCATTTCAGCCACTTGCACATGACGTGCAGCCGGCTCATCGAAGGTTGAGCTGATGACTTCGCCACGCACAGTGCGCTGCATTTCGGTCACTTCTTCAGGGCGCTCATCGACCAGCAAAACAATCAGGTGGGCTTCAGGATAGTTGCTGGTGATGGCATGGGCCATCTGCTGCATCATGACGGTTTTGCCGCTCTTTGGGGCCGCCACCAACAAGGCCCGCTGGCCTTTGCCAATTGGGGCAATCAGGTCAATGATGCGTGAAGTGATGTTTTCTTCTGTTTTGACCTCACGCTCGAGACGAAACTGTTCTGTGGGGAACAAGGGCGTCAGGTTCTCGAACATGATTTTGTTTTTGCTGTCTTCAGGCGGCAAGCCGTTGACGCGGTCAACTTTCACCAGCGCAAAGTAGCGCTCGCCGTCTTTAGGCACCCGAACTTCGCCCTCGACATCGTCGCCTGTATGCAAGTTGAAGCGACGGATTTGGCTGGGGCTGAGGTAGATGTCGTCGGTAGAGGCCATGTAGCTGGCATCTGGGGCGCGCAAAAAACCAAAGCCATCAGGTAGCACTTCGAGCACACCATCGCCAAAAACCTGCTCGCCCCCCCTGGCGCGCTTCTTCATGATGGCAAACATGAGCTCTTGCTTGCGCATGCGGGCGACGTTTTCGATCTCAAGCGTTTCACCCATTTTGATGAGTTCGGAAACGTGGAGCGCCTTCAGTTCGGAAAGATGCATGGGGTTGGTACCCTGGTGAAAAAGGGGCGGCCGCAGTGTCAGATTGACACGACCGGGAGGGCTCTAGTGCCCTGTCTCAGTGAATTTGAAAGGGTGGAGAAGCCGCGTCTTTATCCGGAATGCGTCGTTGTAAATCCTGGGGATACATGCGGGTATCGCTGCGGTTTACGCCTAGCCTGACGAAAAAATGCATCGACTTTGAACCTTTCAAATTCACTGAAACGGGG
>JANMEO010000195.1:0-9929 GCA_031376995.1 Burkholderiales bacterium | reverse complement strand
GTTGAACGGGGGGGGGCGGCTGGGGTTTGGGGGGCGGCTTGACAGCTTCGGGGGGCGGGGCCGTGGGTCGAGGGGCTGCAATTTGGGGGGCGGCCGACCACAGTTCGGCTTCAACGCCAACGGGTTGGCTTGAGCTCCAGTTGACGCCCCAGGCCAGTGCCAGGATCAGCAGCAGGTGAGCGCCGCAGGCTAGCGTGATACCCAAGCGCCAACTGCTTTTGTTGGGGGGCGATAAGTCTTGGGGGGGGAGTGGGTTCACGGGTGGGGCTGGGTCGGGTCGTGTAAGCTGTCAACCGCTTGATTTCATGGACAGGCCAACACGTTGGACGCCTGCGCGTTGTAAGGTGTCCATGGCTTTGACGACGACTTCGTATTTGACGTTGCGGTCGGCAGAGATGACGACTGGGGTGCTGGTGTTGCCAGCTTGTAGTTCAAGGACCTTGGCGGCCAGGCCCTTGAGCGCGGTGGATTGGGGGTCTTTGTTGTCAACCCGCAGACGAATGCTTTCGTCGCTGCTGACGATCACTTCGATCACGTGCTCAGGGCGCTGCTGGCTTTTGCCGACGGTGGGTAGGTCAACCAGGCCGGTGGTGATGAGGGGAGCGCTGACCATGAAGATAATCAGCAGGACCAGCATCACGTCGATGAAGGGCACCATGTTGATCTCGTTGATGGTGCGACGGCGTGAGCCGCTACCACGGTGGCTGACGCTGGGCATGTCAGTTGGCTCCTGGGGGTAGGGCAGTGTTGCGTTGGAGGATGTTGGAGAATTCTTCGATGAAGGTCTCGAACTGGATGGCGATGCGGTCGATGTCGCGTGCGTAGCGGTTGTAGGCAATGACGGCCGGGATGGCGGCAAACAAGCCAATGGCCGTGGCAACGAGTGCTTCGGCGATGCCGGGTGCCACAGAGGCCAGCGAGGCTTGTTGGACGTTGGACAGGCCAATGAAGGCGCTCATGATGCCCCACACAGTGCCAAACAAGCCGACATAGGGGCTGACGGAGCCTACTGAGGCCAGGAATGAGAGGTTGGATTCGATGGCGTCTAGCTCGCGTTGAAAGCTGGCTCTCATGGCACGCCGGGCGCCGTCGAGTACGGCGGTGCCGTCGCCCAGGCCGCGCTCGCGGGACTTGAGAAACTCACGCATGCCGGACGCAAATATGCGCTCCATGGGTGAGGTTTGTGTGCGGCGGAGTGCGTCGTTGTAGAGGTCGTTGAGATTTTTGCCTGACCAGAACTCTCGCTCAAACTCATCGTTGCCAGAGCGTACTTTGGCTAAACCAAATAGCTTGTTGAAGATCACTGTCCAGCTGGCCATGGAGGTGAGCATCAAACCGCCCATGACCAATTGAACGACCAGGCTGGCATGGAGCACCAGGTTGATGATGGAGAGGTCTTGGTTCATGTCGGGGGTTCAAGGATGGGATGGGTATCGGTGCGCTTTAGGATCAAACAACCACCCTTGAGCGCGCCTGCTGGCTGTTTGCCAAAACAGTGGATTTTAATCAGCAGGAGCGGCTCATGGGCGGCTTAGGGGCGTAATGGGCGCAATCGCTGGTAAATCGGCCCCCACAGGGGATGTCCAGCTTCGGGCTTGCTGAGGGCAAAGGTGGGGTCGGCTTGCCGGGCCGATTGAAATGCGGCTTCGCAGTCTTTGATTCGGGTGCTGCTGCAGTAGATGAATGCCAGGTGTTTGTGGGCAGCAGCTTGGTCTTTGGGAGAGGCCAATCCTGCTTCCAGTGCCAGCTTGAGTTGCTTTTCAGATTCAGGGTAGAGGGCGTCTTCATAGGCTCGCAGGCCTGCGAGCAAGGCTTTTTCGCCAGGCTGATTGATCATGTCAATCAAGCTGGTGGGGCTTAGCAGTGCACAGGCGGATTGGGTCAGTATCATGGCTGCCAGGAGGGCGGTGTGAAAAGGTTTCATGAGCCGAAGCGGTGTTTGATGAAAAAAGGTTGACCTGGGGTCACTTTGACCGTAGCGGTGTAGGGGGGGTGGTCGCCGTTGCGGATCGTGATTTGGTGTTGGCCCTCTGAGAGCCTGAGTTCGTTGAGCGGCGGGGCGATGCCTGCTGAGGTGCCATCGACTTCAATCTGACCCCATGGGGTCACAGCAATTCGAACGATGCCGTGGGCTGGCTGAGGTGGGTGCTGGGGCTGCTGGGCTTTGCTGGCTTGAGGTTCGTTAGCTGCCTCTCGGGCGCTGCGCTGCACTGCGTTGATGCTCGGTCTGGGTGGGGAGGGCGCTGATGGGACGGGGGGGGGGATGTAGATGGCTATCCTGGGCTGGATGACTTCGGTTGGCGGCGCGACGGGGGCCACCAGCTCCAGCCCAGGGGTGAGTATGGGGATCAACGGTGAGGCGGTGGGGGGCAGCAAGCTCGAGGATGCTGGGTCACTAAGGTGTGCGGCAGGCGCGCTGTCGGGCTTGTGGCTGGGTGGCGGGGCGGGTGCCTTGAGCTTTGGTGTTGCAGCTACGGTTTGGACGCTGGGGGGGGTGTCTTGGCGAGAGGGCCAAGACACCCATGTCATTGTGAACATCAGCACCAAGCTGGCTAAACCCAAGATGCCGATCAACAGGGCTGGCCGTCGACGGCGGGCCGCGGGGGTGAATGTGGCAAGTCCTTCGACGGCGTTGTCTTGGCGGCCCAGCCACTGTTGCAGCTCACGAGACATGGCACGGGCTGAACGGTAGCGATGAGCGATGTCTGTGTTCATGGCTCGTGCGGCAATGTCAGACAGATTTTTGGGGATGTCCGGATTCAGGGTGTGGGCAGTGAGAGGGGCGTTTTTTAGCACCGACCGGGTGATTTCTTCGGGGGTGCTGCCACTGAAGGGGTTTTGGTGGGTGAGCAGTTGGTATAACAAAACACCCAAGGCAAACACATCGGTGCGGCGGTCAATGGGTTTTTGGCGGATTTGCTCGGGTGCCATGTATTGGGGTGAGCCGCTGGAGATGACTTGGCGTTGTTTGCGGTTTGGGTTGCCCTGATTCGGACCCTTGTGGGTACGGGTGAGGCCTGCCAGGCCAAAGTCGAGCACACGGGGTTGGGTACTGCTGAGCATCAAGATGTTGGCTGGCTTGATGTTGCCATGCACCACACCTCGGCTGTGCGCGTAGGCCAGTGCGTCGGCGATGCGGCGCACGATCAAGGCAGCTTGCGAGTGGTTAGGGCGCCAGTCTTCTAGGCGCATTTGGGCCAGGCTTTTTCCCTTGAGAAGCTCCATCGCGACGTAGGCTTGGCCGTGGGAGATGTCTACATCAAAAATATTCACGATGTTGGGGTGGGACAGCCCCGCAGCAGCCCCCGCTTGTTTTAAAAACTGGGCCTTGAATTGGCTGTACTGGCTTTCATCTCGGGGGGTGTTGTACGTCTTGATCGCAATGAGGCGCGACAGCAGGGGGTCGTGGGCGGCATACACACCGCCCGTGGGGGTTTCGCTGATTTTGTATTTGATGGCGTACCGGCCAATTTGCCCTAAGGGCATGACAGGGGTGCCAAGATTTTGCTCGGTTGCAATGGGTACGGCAGGAGCAGTCACATGGGGTGAAGCGAGCAGCGATTTTGCGGCTTGAGCCAGCTCGGCAGCCTCGATCGATTCAGGGGGGCGGTTGAAGTCGGGCTCGGGAGGGGAGGAGGGGTTAGACATGTGCGCCTGAATCAGTGCCAAGCCTGAATTTTGAGCTGAATCCCCACTAGGATCGGGAGGATCAAGGCTTTAGATGGAAAAAAGACCAATGATCGGTTATTTGTAACTGATTAGGCCGGGAGGGCCAGGGTGCTTTCAGTTGACAAAAGAGGTGCCCCCGCCGGATTGGGCTCTTGATCAGCGCCGGGGTGCGGCTCTGGCTGCTTGGACTTCGGCAGGGCGCAGATCGAGGGCTGTTTTGTCAAGCACGCCATTGACATATTTGTGCCCGTCGGTGCCGCCGAAACTTTTGGTGAGCTCAACGCTTTCGTTGATCACCACTTTGTAAGGGATGTCGATGCAGTGCATGAGTTCAAAAGCGCCAATGAGCATGGCCCCGTGTTCAACGGGGGATAGCTCTTTGGCAGGGCGGTCGAGGTGCGGATGAAGGGCTTGGTCAAGCGATGTGGCGCTGCTGATGCAGCCGTTGAGGAGGACCTCAAAATGGGCCTTGTCACACTTTGCGAAGTCTTCGTGCTCACGCATGTGTGCATTGATGACGCCGATATCAGAGCCTGACAGGCGCCACTCGTAAAGGCCTTGGAGCACCAATTCACGTGAGCGGCGGCGGGGCGACTTTTTGCGTACAACCGGGGGTTTTGCAACGTAGGGTGGGGGGGAGTCTTTGGATACGTTCACAGTACATCTTTCATCAGGAGAGCCATTTCGATGGCAACACGGGCCGCATCGCGGCCTTTGTCTGGCGCTCGGGCCCAGGCTTGGGCGTCGTTTTCAACAGTGAGAATGGCGTTAGCGATGGGGAGTCGATGGTCTAGGCTGACCCTTGTGATGCCTGCGCTGCTTTCGTTGGCCACGAGTTCGAAGTGGTAGGTCTCACCGCGGATGATGCACCCTAAGGCAATCAGTGCATCAAAACCTGGAGAGGATTGTCGGGCCAATGCTTGTAAAGCCAAAGAGATTTCGAGTGCCCCGGGCACGCAGAGATGGGTAATGTGAGCCGCTGTAACGCCCAGTGTGTCGAGCTCTTGCAGGCAGTGGTGTGCCAGCGTGTCGGTCAGACTGGTATTGAAGCGTGCCTGAATGATGCCGATGCGCAAGCTGTGTCCCTGGGGTGAGTGGATTGGTTTTTGTTCTGCGCCTTGCATGAGGTGATGACCTTTCGCGGTTCAATGGGGATCAAAGAAAAGGGATCAAAGTGGTGGCGCAGGGACAAAACCCGTCACCTCGAGGCCATAACCCACCATGCTGGGCATGCGACGAGAGCTGCCCAGCACCCGCAAACGGGCAACACCCAACTCTCGCAAAATTTGTGCGCCGACCCCGTAGGTTCTCAGGTCCATCGGGTGGCTGGGGGCTGTTGGGGCGGTGGCTGGGTGAATTTTCTCAAGGATGGCGGCTGGGGACTCACCGCAGTTGAGCAACACGGCAATGCCGTATTCGGTGGCCTGTAGCGTGCTGAGGGCTTGTGGCAAAGGCCACGAATGGGCCTTGAAGTTGGCGTCAAGCAGGTCTAAAACAGAGAGCGGCTCGTGCACGCGCACCCACACTTCATCGGTGGCACTCCAATGCCCTTTGGACAGGGCAAGGTGCACGTTGCCTGTGCGGTCTTTGAAGGTGGTGCAGCGAAACTCGCCATAAGGGGTGAGCAGCGAGCGCTCAGCCAAGCGCTCGATCATGCTTTCATTGCGGATGCGGTGTTCAATCAAATTGGCAATGGTGCCAATTTTGAGCCCGTGTTGCTGGGCAAACACTTGCAAATCAGGCAGGCGCGCCATGGTGCCATCGTCTTTCATGATCTCGCAGATGACGGCCGTGGGTGAGAGCCCCGCCATGGCGGCCAGGTCACAGCCCGCTTCGGTATGGCCCGCACGCATGAGCACGCCACCGTCTTGGGCTTGCAAGGGAAAGACATGACCAGGCTGAACCAGGTCTTGAGCGCGGGCATTGTGGGCCACCGCAACTTGGATGGTGCGTGCCCGGTCGGCTGCAGAGATGCCAGTGGTCACTCCGGTGGTGGCCTCGATGGACACGGTGAATGCTGTGCGATGCTGAGACCCATTGCGCTGCGTCATGGGCTCAAGACCCAATCGCTCGCAATGATCTCTAGGCAAAGTGAGGCAGATCAAGCCACGGCCGAATCGGGCCATGAAGTTGATGGCCTGGGGCGTGACATGGTCAGCCGCCAGCACCAGATCACCTTCGTTCTCGCGGTCTTCTTCGTCCACGAGGATGACCATGCGCCCAGCGGCCAGCTCAGCCACCAGTTCAGGAATGGGGGATATTGACATCTACGGATTGTAGAGAATGCAGCAGGCTAATGGGTATCTTGATGGCTTAACATCCGCTCGCAATAGCGCGCTATCAAATCAACCTCGAGGTTCACCCAGTGGCCCACTTCCAGGGTGCCTAGGGTGGTGTGGCTGAGGGTGTGAGGGATGAGGTTGATGGTCATGCTGCAGTGGGCTGGGGTGCCCTCGCTGGCGGCAGAGTCGGTGACTTGGTTGACCGTGAGGCTCACGCCGTTGATGGTGATTGACCCTTTGTAGGCCAAGAAGCGGGCCAGGGCTTGGGGGGCCTTGATGCGCAGCAGCCAGGATTCACCCACGGGTTCAAACTGCATCACTTGGCCTAGGCCGTCGACATGGCCGCTGACCAAGTGTCCACCTAAACGGTCGTGGGCACGCAGGGCTTTTTCAAGATTGACTGGTCCGGCTTGGTTGAGGCCGGTGGTTTTGTCCAAACTTTCGGCCGATATGTCCACGGTGAACCAGTGGGCTTGGGCCTCAAAGCCTGTGAGGGTCATGCAGGCGCCGTTGAGGGCGATGCTGTCGCCAGCTTGAGCATCAAGGAGGTAGCCTTGGGGCGTTTGTATTGTCAAACGCTTGCCGTGGGTTGGGTCTGAGCCCAGGGCTTGAACCTGTGTAATCTGACCAATGCCAGTGATGATGCCTGTGAACATGGGGGTGATGAGGGTGTGTTGAAAAGGTCAAGCGGGTAGGCTGCCTCAGGGATGAGGGCGGGCCAAAATGCGCAGGTCGTCACCCAGTGGGGTGACGCTGAGGTAGCGCAGCCGTATCGAGTCTTGCAGGCTGGTCAGTGGGCCAAAGTCTGACAGGCCACGACCGCTGCCCAACAGCAAGGGGGCCATGTAGATGAGGTATTCGTCAACCCAGGCTCCCCGAATGAAGGCGCCGTTGAGGCGCTGGCCCGCTTCAATGTGGAGCTCGTTGATGCCTCGTTGGGCCAAGTCGCGCAGCAGGGCTTCGAGGTTGATGTGCCGCGGGTGCTCGCCCGGGGCAATCAAGGCAACTTCTGCGCCTTGGGCTTGCAGGGCTGCGCACTGCTCGGGTTTGGGGTTGGTGGCATAAAACAAAACAGGGCCTGGGGTTTGCAGCAGTTGAGCTCGCGGTGAAGTGCTGAGATCGCCATCGAGAATGACCCGCAGGGGTTGGCGTGCTGTGGGCACCAGGCGCACGTCTAAGCGCGGGTCGTCGCTGCGCACTGTGCCAGCCCCGGTCAATACCGCCCCGGCACGTTTGCGCCACGCATGGCCATCAGCGCGAGCGGCAGGGCCGGTGAGCCACTGGCTTTGTCCGTTGGACAAGGCGGTGTAGCCATCCAACGACAAGGCCACTTTTAATCGAACCCAGGGTCTGCCACGCTGCATGCGCGAGAAAAACCCCAGGTTGATTGCATGCGCTGCCTCGGTGCATGCACTGTTGCGCATTTGCTCGACAATCAGCCCTGCGGCCCGCATTCTTGCCATGCCTTGGCCTGCGACCAGCGGATTGGGGTCACTCAGGGCAACCACCACGCGTTGGATGCCCGCAGCGATCAGAGCGTCGCAACAGGGGGGCGTGTGGCCTTGGTGGGCACAGGGCTCGAGTGTGACGTAAGCCGTGGCGCCACGCACCGACTCACCCCTTGACTGGGCGTCTTGCAGGGCCATGACTTCGGCGTGGGCGTGGCCCACCGCTTGGGTGTGGCCTTGGCCGATGAGGTGGCCATCGGGGTGGGTGAGGATGCAGCCCACGCGTGGGTTGGGGTCGCTCAAGCCGATGGCCTGCTCGGCCAAGGCCAGGGCCAGACGCATGCATTCATCAGGGTTTGAAGGGGAAGGCGGCATGGAACAAGGCTGGTCGGGTAGGCGCGCCCGCTGAGCGGGGGGATACATTATTAGGGTCGGAGGGTCAAGCTTGAGTTTAAAGTGCCACTCAAGAGGGGCCAGGTATTTGGTTTTACTGGGGATTGATCAACATGCAAGATGTTTCTGCTGTTCAGTGGATGGCTGCTGTGCTGTTTGCTTTGGCTTTAATTCATACGTTTTCGGCGTCAGCGTTTGAGCGCTTGGCGCACCGGTATCCGAAGCATGCGGGTCTTTGGCATCTGTTGGGTGAGGTGGAGGTGGTGTTTGGGTTGTGGGCTGCCGTGTTGATTGTGGCTATAGCCTTGATGACAGATGGCTCACAGGCGCTGAAATATGCTGATTCAAGGCAGTTTGTAGAACCTCTGTTTGTGTTTGTCGTAATGGTCATTGCCGCGTCTAAGCCTGTGATGGCGGCAGTCTCTTCGATCATTTCAGTGATAGCCCGCGGCTTGCCATTGGCCACGCCTGTGGCCCAGGTGTGGCTGGGCTTGGCCGCAGTGCCGCTGCTGGGCTCAGTTATCACAGAGCCTGCAGCGATGACTTTGGCAGCGTTGATGCTGCGCCCGAGGGTCTTTAAGGTCGGCCTGCCTGAATGGCTCAAGTATGCGGCTTTAGGTGTTTTGTTTGTGAATGTCTCGATAGGCGGCACACTCACTTCGTATGCCGCCCCGCCTGTCTTGATGGTGGCTGCGGCCTGGCAATGGGACAGCAGCTTCATGTTGCAGACCTTCGGTTGGAAAGCTGCGATTGCCGTGGTGACCAATGCCACCGTGGTGACCTGGCTGTTGCGTCAGCATCTGATGAACATGGCGCCCCAGGATGAGGCAACAACGCCAGTGCCTGGTGTGATTCAGTTGATACACCTTGCGTTTTTGACTGCCGTGGTGATGTTTGCTCACCACCCGGTGATTTTTTTGGGGCTGTTTTTATTTTTCATGGGCTTTACGAAAGCCTATGCCACCCATCAATCGCCTTTGATTTTGAAAGAGGGTTTGTTGGTGGGGTTTTTCTTGGCGGGCTTGGTCGTGCTGGGTGGGATGCAGCAGTGGTGGTTGCAGCCGCTGGTGTCATCCTTAGAGCCCTTGGAACTTTTCTTTGGGGCAGTGGCGCTGACCGCTGTCACAGACAATGCGGCACTGACCTACTTGGGTTCATTGATTCAAGGCATCAGCCCGCAGGCCCAGTACATGTTGGTTGCAGGGGCCGTGGCAGGGGGTGGGTTGACTGTGATTGCCAACGCCCCGAATCCCGCCGGAGCGGCTTTGTTGCGTGCTGGGTTTAAAGAGGGCACGATCAGCGCTTTGGGGCTGTTGATGGCCGCTGCTGGCCCCACTGCGGTTGCGGCGGCGGCTTTCTTGCTGCTTTGAGGATGAGTTGTGTCAGAGCTCTGACCTCTGACACTGAGCGGCACGCGTTGAAGAGGCAGCTTGCAAGCCGTTTTGCTCGGCAACCAGAGTTGGCTCAGGGAAAGTCTTGAGTCAGAGAGGGCGCCGCATAGGGGCATTGAGCCGGACTTGAGAAAGTGTTTTTTCGCGGGCGCGAAAATTCATTCAGGAAAGACATGGCGATGAGCTGACTTCGCACGATAAAAGCTCGCGCGAGCCATAGAGCAGCGTTGGCTTTGTCGACGCAACGAGAGGACGTCGTGTGAACTGATCCAGCTCATGCGCGTGGCTCGCTCGATAGACCAGACTTTTTTTGAGCCAGTCCAGATCCATCTCGAGTCGCCCAACTTCGCTAAACAATCGCTCATCGTCCGTGTTGTCGGCGGGGCGCGGGCCACATTTACCCTCAAATATAGTGGCGACACGGTCAATAATTTCATTCTTCCACTGACCCACCAATTTGGGATGAACGTCGTACTGCACCCCCAACTCGTTGATCGTCTTTAGCCCCCGAATAGCCTCAACCCCCCACTTTGGCCTTGAACTGCGCACTGTGCGTCTTGCGTGGCTTTGCATCACTCATCATTTTTTCCTTCTAATGTGGGAGCTTAAACTCTTATCTCATTTTCGGGGTCAACTTGAGGGCCTTTCAGCGACCGCTCTCTATTATCGCGACAGAACCGCCTTCAGCGCTAGCTGGCCACCACCGTTCTTGCTTGCAATGTTGACCACATCCTTGGGTTCAAGGG
>JANMEO010000169.1:0-9373 GCA_031376995.1 Burkholderiales bacterium | reverse complement strand
GTCGGCCGTTGCACGCGCCTTCAAGTACAGCAGCGCCTCGGGCAAGTACAAAATTGGACTGACCGATAGCCCGAGCGAGGACCTGGCCCAGGCACCGCTGCACGCGCCTTCGGTGTTCAACTTCTATCGGCCGGGTTACGTGGCAACGGGATCAACAAGCGCGGGACAAGGTCTAGTGGCACCTGAGTTACAGATCGTTGACGAGACCAGCGTTGCTGGCTACGTGAATTTCATGCGAGACGCCATCAGACGCGGCATCAACGACGACGATGTGCAAAGCAACTTCACGGATGAACTCTTGAAGGCTACCAACGCAGCAGCCCTGGTGGACCATGTGACGACACTTCTTACCTATGGTGCTATCAGCTCGACGCGGAAAAATGAGATCGTCACCGCGGTGGGAAATATGCCCTCCACAACGGATTCGGATAAACGCAACCGGGTCAATGCCGCTGTCCTCCTGACAGTATCTTCGCCTGAGTTTCTGGTTTTGAAATAAGGAACCCATCATGAAAAACCGTAAAGATATTTCTGCTCCAGCTATTCACCATAACGCGTCCCGTCGCCTCTTTATTCGACAAGCCAGCGCCATGTCGGCAATGGCTGGTGCCGGAGCACCCTTGGCGCTGAACCTGCTGGCCGCCGGCTCAGCAGCAGCGCAGTCAGGCACACAAGACTACAAGGCCATCGTGTGCCTGTTTATGTTTGGTGGTAATGACTCCTTCAACACGGTGTTGCCTACGGACTTGGATTCTTGGAATGCGTACACCCAGACGCGGGGCCAGGGAGGTGGGTCGATTGGGTTGAAGTCGACTGGCACTCCGCCCGTTGCCTCAGCAAAGGCATGCTCTCCAGAGCGCCTGGGCGGGGTGTTGAACATCAATGCGCCAGGCGGATCGTTCGCCCTCAACCCACTATTGGTTCCCTTGCAGAAGCTGTTCAATGAAGATAAACGCCTGGCCATCGTGGCCAACATCGGCCCACTGATTAAGCCTACCAACAAGGATCAGTACAGCGATCTTAGGCATCCGCGGCCACCGCGCCTGTTCTCCCATAACGACCAGCAAAGCATCTGGCAGACGTTCCAGGGAGAGGGAGCTCCGCACGGCTGGGGCGGGCGCATGGCCGACATGATGGCTGGCGCCAATAGAGAAGCCGTGTTCACGGCTGTTTCGGCAGCAGGCAATACATCATGGTTGACAGGTACGAAGGTGCGCCAGTATCAGGTGGGCGGCAGTGGCGCTTTGCGCCTCGGCGGCGATAGCAGCGGCAAAATTTACAATTCGACCTCATTGGAGGAGTCGCTCAAAAACATCGTCCGCAGAGCACCAACGGGCAGCCACTTTTTCGAACAGGATTTAGCCGCTGTCTCGGACCGCTCAATCTTGGCTGAATCTATGTTGCGAACGAGTTTGCCCCCCCCCAGCAATCCATCGTTCGGCACCTCACCCGTAAGCGGCAGCTACAACCCCAAGGCCGACATTAAGCTCCAGTTCATGAATCCGTCCACCGGGGCCCTCGAGTTCAACCCCCTTGCGCAGCAGCTACAAGTGGTTGCGCGACTCATTGCGGCTGGCAAGGCGGGTACAGACGTAAAACGCCAATTGTTCTTCGTGAGCTTGGGTGGGTTCGACACCCACAGCAATCAGAACGATACACACTCGGTACTGCTGGCGAAACTGGCTCATGCCATGAGCTACTTCGACACCACGCTGAGTAACATCGGGGCTCTCAACAGCGTTACCACTTTTACCGCCAGCGACTTCGGCCGTTCGTTCACATCGAATGGCGACGGTACCGACCATGGCTGGGGCGGCCACCAGTTCGTGATGGGAGGAGCCGTGAATGGCGGTAACATTTACGGCAAATTCCCGACCCTGAGGGCACGCACAGCGGGCACCAACACATTCAGCAGCCCCGATCAGTTGCGCAATGGTTCGTTGCTGCCCACTACCTCGGTAGACCAGCTTGGAGCGACGCTGGGGAGCTGGTTCGGCTTGAATGATCAAGATAAGTCTGCTGTCTTTCCGAACCTGAAGGAGTTCAACCCCAATCTGGGCTTCATGAAAACGTAACCAGTAAGCCTGTTTATACCCCTCGGAACTGAAGATGCTGGGTCGATGGGTCGTTTTTAGAATGGAGATGAAATGCGTAAAGCACAGCGATACCATTGGGTATCGCGAGCAATTACAACGCCGCAGATCCGTTTTCAAAACGGCTCAGTGATCCGGCATCTTCAGTTCCGAGGGGTATAGAGGAGTTTGGCCGAAAAAATCTGCACTGCCAGGCTCTGGATCAAATGGCAAGGCTGTAAAACTGGACTTGCCCCAGTTCCGCAGACCGTTGAGGTTTCTGTTTTTCTCAAGTGGCATAGCTCAGGTTTAGGATTATCCACGGGGCTTGCCTGTGGACAGCTCGCTGCGCCATCCAGTGCACAGAGCGGGCTGTCCACAGGTGCGAAGCACCCGGTGGGTAACCCTTGTTCTGGCGCCGCAGTAACGGTGTTGGTTAGTTGTAGTTTCCTCTCAAAGTCATTGGGTGGTTGTCCTGACTGGAATGTAGCCTGCATGGGTTGTACCAACTCTCGATCCAGGTGAATACGGAAAAAGCCAAGACGTAGGCTACCGACTGTTAAGAAGCGATAGGTGACATTGGCCCCTTTGCCAACCCAGCATCTTCAGTTCCGATGGGTATATATCCCAATTCGACACCTATCGATCCATGAAACACTGCTAAGTCATCTGGATGGAGTACACACCATGAAACCAACTCGCCCGTCAAACACCCATACCGCCTCTATGCGAGCCCCCTCATCGGTCAACCGGAAGCCTCCGACTTCCGCTGCAAGCCGCAGCCCGCTGGTCGAACCAGAGCGGTATCCCGCTGGCGAGGACACACAAACGCAGGCTGAGTCAACGCCCCGACTGCCTGGGCCCGGAGGGAAAACCGGCCGTGCACCTTGGGCGCAGAACATGGGCGCGACCCTGAATGCACAGGGCCCAGCCCCCCTACAAGTAGACCGCAAAAGAACATTTTCACAGGCCTTCTTGCCCATGGCGCACATAGAGCCCATTCCCTTTGAGACAGCCATTGACCCGCGGTACAAATTGGATTGGGACGATACCGATAAAAAAACGTTAATGAGATTTGCCATGAATTTAGATCCCCTCATGAAAAATATAAACAATCCGGGGGACAAGAGCCACGCGCTCCCGGATTGGTTGGAGGGCCCTAAATGCAAGAGTGGGATTTTATCTTACCTATCAAAGCAAGATATCAGAAAAATGGCAGAATTGAGCCCAAAATATTACTCACTCTCCAGGCGAATCATCGGGCGCACACCATCGTTAAAAATATCCGAAAGAAAAAATCTTAAAATCGCAACAGAAATCATAAGTTATCGCAATATTCAAGGCCTAACAATAAAATTTGATGGCGAAATCTCACAGCTCGAAGAGCTGGCCTCCATAAGATTACCGTCTTTAAGAAAATTATCTATAATAAACTCCGGGTTAACTGATACAAGCCTATATAGCTTGCGCAACCTTAGCAATCTTAATGAATTATCGATTATTAATTGCCCAGCAATCACTGATGACGGCCTCAAACACTTGACCAACCTCCCCAATCTCTCCATCCTTGATCTGTCACAGTGTCAGAACATTACCAATATCGGCCTCCAAAATTTGTCCGACCTTAAAAATATTACAAGCATCGCACTAATATCGTGTGACCGCATAACCGATGATGGCATTGAACACTTGGCTAGCCACACCAACTTGACGAGCATTGATCTTTCATTTTGTGACAACATAACTGATAGGGGCCTTCAATACTTAGCCAACCTCGAAATCCTTACAAATATTGATCTTTCATTTTGTGACGGAATCACTGGCGACGGTATAAAGTACCTCAGTGCACTCCAAAATATTAACACCGTCAACTTGTCAGACTGTTATATGCTGACCGATATCAGCCTTCAGCACTTGGCAAAACTCGAAAACATGACCACGCTCTATATCGGCAATTGCCAAAATATCACTGACGATGGCCTCTATCACCTCAAAAATCATCAGCATCTCAGCGAAATCAATCTGGAAGATTGCCCCAACATCACAGACCAAGGGATTGAGCACTTGTCAAGCATCAAGAATCTTGAAATTATCCGTCTATCTGGATGCGAAGAAATAAGCGACGATAGCCTCCAGCATTTAGGCAAGCTAGAGAAAATTAAACATCTCAATCTCCACTGCTGCGAAAAAATCACCGATCGGGGCATCAAGCACTTGGCTAACCTTAAAAACCTCGGCGATCTCGATCTATCTGAATGCCACAAAATTACTGATCAGGGCGCTGAGATTTTGGCCAATCTTAAAAACCTCCAAAGCCTCAAACTATATGATTGCAAAAAAATCACCCGGACCCACTTTCCACACGTCGCTAATCTGTACCTCTGACACCTCTGACAACCGACTGGGGCCGCAAGTTTGAAAACCCCATTGATCCTATATCCCCCAACAATCCGTAAATCACCTCAGCCACTTTAGCCTTGACAGCGCAGTGGCTCAGCCCAGGCCTCACCCGGTAGTCGCACGCACCAGCTCAAGCTTCTAAAATGCGGGATGAACACAGACTTTGATACCCAATCCACCACCTCAGGGGCGCCTTTGGTCAGCCTGCCAGAGGCCTTGTCACCAATGCTGAGAAACCTCAACGCCCCCCAACTCGCTGCCGTCACACTGCCCGCTTGTTCGGCACTAATTTTGGCGGGTGCGGGCTCTGGCAAAACCCGCGTGTTGACCACCCGCATCGCCTGGCTGATTCAGACGGCGCAAGTCTCGCCAGCGCAAGTGATGGCGGTCACTTTCACCAACAAAGCGGCCAAAGAAATGCTAACCCGCTTAGAAAGCATGCTGCCCTTGCCCGTACGCAGCATGTGGATTGGCACATTTCATGGCCTGTGCAACCGCTTTCTGCGCACACACTGGAAGCTTGCTGAGCTGCCGCAGAGCTTTCAAATTCTAGACAGCGCCGATCAACTCTCAGCTGTTAAACGCATCATCAAGGGCCTGAAACTCGATGATCAACACTTCGTACCTAAGAAAGTCACCTGGTTCATCGCGGGCGCTAAAGAAGACGGCCTGCGCCCCCAAGACATCTCGGTGCGCGACGAACAATCCCGGGTCATGATAGAGATCTATCAGGCTTATGAAGCCCAATGCCAACGTGAGGGTGTGGTTGATTTTGCCGAGCTGATGCTGCGCACCTATGAGCTTTTGCGTGACCAGCCTGCCTTGCGAGCCCATTATCAGCAACGTTTTCGGCATGTGTTGGTCGACGAATTTCAAGATACCAACCGTTTGCAATACGCCTGGATCAAGATGTTTGCCAACCCTGATCAATCTGACGGTGCCTGCGTGATGGCCGTTGGTGATGATGACCAGAGCATCTATGCCTTTCGCGGCGCTCTGGTGGGCAACATGGCTGACTTTGAACGCGAGTTTCGCGTAGGCAAGCTGATCAAACTAGAGCAAAACTACCGCAGTCAAGGCAACATTTTGGATGCTGCCAACCACTTGATTTCGCACAATGCCAAGCGCCTGGGGAAAACACTCATCACCGACGCTGGCCAAGGCGAGCCAGTGCGCATTAAGGAGTGCACGAACGATTATGCAGAAGCCCAGTGGTTTGTGGATGAAACCCGGCAACTGCACCGCGAAGGCATTGCATTGCACAACATTGCCTTGCTATACCGCAGCAATGCACAAAGCCGTGTGATGGAAAGCGCCCTGTTCAATGCGAATGTGCCCTACAAGGTGTACGGTGGCTTGCGCTTTTTTGAGCGGGCCGAGATCAAACATGCGTTGAGCTATCTGCGCCTGATCGAGAATCCCAATGATGACACCAGTTTTTTACGGGTGGTGAACTTCCCCGTGCGAGGTATTGGGGCTCGCACCCTGGAGCAACTGCAAGACATTGCCCGCAACTCGGGGCGCAGCCTGCATCAAAGTGTCACCGCGCTGTCAGGCAAGCCGGGTGCCAATGTCGCATCTTTTGTGGCCTTGATCGACCGCCTGCGAGACGTCACCATGGGCCTGACCCTGCGCGAAATCATTGACCACATGTTGCAATCTAGCGGTTTGATTGAGTTTTACAAGGCAGAAAAGGAAGGTCAAGACCGCATCGAAAACTTAGAAGAGTTGATCAATGCTGCCGAAGCCTTTGTGATGCAAGAAGGTTTTGGCAAAGACGCCGTAGCGCTGCCCATTGATCGCTTGGCCACAACACCGCTCGATACCCAGCCTGAAGGGCCCACTGAAGCATTGCCCGAGATCACATCTGCAACGCCGCTCACTACGCGCTGGAGCGTGCCGGATGCCGACACCGGCGAAGTCATCTCCCCCCTATCAGCCTTCTTGACTCATGCGACTCTAGAAGCCGGTGACAACCAAGCGCAAGCTGGCCAAGACGCCGTTCAACTCATGACAGTGCACGCAGCCAAGGGCTTAGAGTTTGATGCCGTCTTTATCACGGGCCTCGAAGAGGGGTTGTTCCCCCACGAAAACAGCGCCTTAGAACCTGCGGGGCTTGAAGAAGAACGACGCTTGATGTACGTGGCTATCACCCGGTCACGGCAACGTCTGTACCTTAGCTTTTGCCAAACTCGCATGCTGCACGGGCAAACTCGCTACAACATGAAAAGCCGATTTTTGGATGAACTACCCGAGTCGGCCTTGCGCTGGCTTACCCCACGCAACCAAGGTTTTGGATCTGACTTTCAACGCGACTACCGCAAAGCCTGGGGCCACGACCCAGCGCATCAATCTGTGCCTAAGGCAGAAGAACTGACCCAAACCCCTGGAATCCCCTTAGGCGCCACGCCCCAGGTCACAACCAGCCACGGCTTGCGAGTAGGCCAATCATTGTTTCACACCAAATTTGGCGAAGGTGTATTGTTAAAACTGGTGGGGTACGGCACAGAAACGCATGCTCACATCAAGTTTGGACGGCACGGCATGAAAGAGCTTGCGCTGAGTGTGGCCAAGTTAACCCCCCTGGATTGAGTCGAGTCGAGGACTTGCCGATTGAGGCGCTAACGGCCCGAGACACCTCCCATCAAAGACCCAAGTGGCCTTGACACCTCCCTGTTCTGCTTTTCGAAGCCTTGCCAGATGTCTTGAACATCTCCTCATGCTGTTTTTGTCCTTGACTTCACCCGACACACCATGCCCACCACACAGCTCAATGAGCTTCTAGAAAGTAACCGCCTTTGGGCCCAAAAAATGGCGGCGCAGCGACCCGACTTTTTCAGCAACCTACTGGCTTTGCAAGCGCCGCAATACTTATGGATTGGTTGTGCTGACAGCCGCGTGCCCGCCAATGAATTGGTCGACCTTATGCCCGGCGAGTTGTTTGTTCATCGCAACGTCGCCAATTTGGTGGTCCATTCTGACCTTAACTGTCTGTCGGTGATTGAGTTTGCCACCGACGTGCTCAAGGTCAAGCACATCATTGTGGTTGGCCACTCCAACTGCGGTGGCGTCAATGCCGCCATGAATGACCACCGCTTGGGCCTGGTGGACAACTGGATACGTCATGTCAAAGACGTGCGCAGCCGTCACCAGGGCTGGCTTGACTCACTGCGCGTGACCGACCGAGTTAATGCGCTGTGCGAGCTCAATGTGATTGAGCAAGCCCTCAACGTCTGCCAAACCACCATTGTTGAAGATGCCTGGCAGCGAGGCCAAGAAGTGGTCGTGCACGGCTGGGTCTATGGCTTAGACAACGGGCGGCTCAAAGACCTCACCATGACCGTCTCAGGCCCTGAACAAATGGCACCTGCCTATGAGCGGGCGCTCAGTGTTGTGCGCGAACGATATCGTTCAACCTAGAAACGGCAGTTGAACGTGCCCGAGTGGGCTGCGATGTGGGTATTTGGCAAGGCGCGACGACGCGGTGGGCTCATGCCCACAAGGAGGAGCAACGCCGCCAGACGCCCACAGCGCGGCTCACTCGGGCACGTAGCGCTCTCACCCACAAGGTGAAGGCTTTCGTGGGCCCAAATATCAGTATTCATCAGGGTTTCCTCGCGGATGAAAGCGGTCAACTGCCGTTTCTAGGTTCAACATCCAAGGTATGAATATTTTGAATGCAAGCCCACACAAAAAAACCCACTCAGGGCCTGAACCAAGGTGGGCTTTTCTGACGCTCATTTTTGATACTTGACCCCAGCATGCAGGGTCAATCTTTATCTCACACGCTCAACGGCCAAAGCCTCCGCCCGTGCGGGGCTTGAAGCTGGGCTTGCCAGCAACCCGACGAGCGGCACCAGGACGGCCCTCGCCCCCAGATCCGGCGTAAGGGCGACGCTCAGTGCGCTCGCCCCCCCATGAGCCAGAACCCTCTTGACGCTCAGCACGTGGACGCTCAAACGCCGTCGCACCGCCGGAAGGACGCTCGGCATGAGAATGGGTGCTTGGCGCCAAACGGCCATCCACTTGGCGAGCGCTGCTGCCCCCCTTATAAGAACCCCCTTCATTGGCGCGTGCATCAAAGCCACCAGGCCCACGGCCCAATGAGCCACGATCAGCGCCGCGATAGGCAGGGCGGTCAGAAGTTTTGGAAAATGGCCTGGCGCCATGGGTCGGCTTGCCTGAAAAATTGCCACGCGGGGCCATCAAACGAGGCTCAGGGCTCTTGGGCTCAAGGCCTTCAATGCGGGCCACCGGGATCTCTTGCGTCGTGAACTGCTGAATGCGGCGAATCATGCCCACATCCATGCGCTCGGCCAGGGTCACTGCCAAACCTTGGCGCCCGGCACGGCCTGTGCGACCAATGCGGTGCACATAATCTTCAGGCTTCATTGGCAAGCCGTAGTTGATCACGTGGCTGATGGTGGGTACGTCAATGCCACGTGCGGCAACATCGGTGGCCACCAGCACACGCAACTGACGGTTGCGCAAGCCCTGCAACACACGGTTGCGGCGGCCTTGAGGCATGCCACCGTGCAGCGAAGCGCAAGAGTGGCCCATGTCAGCCAAGCGATCGGCCAGCCAATCGGCATCACGCTGAGTGCTCGTGAACACCACCGCTTGCTCCATTTCGCGGGTGGTCAAAATATGGTCCAGCAAGGCGTTTTTATGGTTGATGTTGTCAGCCCAGTGCAAGCGTTGCTCGATGTTTTCATGGGCATCTGTATGTGACGCCACATCAATACGCTGAGGCTCACGAAGTAGATTTTGTGCCAAACGGCCGACATGCCCAGCAAACGTCGCGCTGTACATCACGGTTTGACGCTGCGCAGGAATTTGTTCAGCGATGGTGTTGATGTCATCAATGAAGCCCATGTCCAACATGCGATCAGCTTCGTCCA
>JANMEO010000141.1:0-30337 GCA_031376995.1 Burkholderiales bacterium | reverse complement strand
GCATCTTCAGTTCCGAGGGGTATATCAACACACCCTACCCATCCAACCTGAAGATGGACTACGCATGCTGGATCAACCAGGTGTCTAAGTCAGATACGGTATGAACCACGGTAAGGGGCGAAAAATCGGCAAATGTGTCGTGCGCATGGGCGCCATAGCTCACACCAACGCTGGCAGTGCTCGCGTTCAAAGCCATCTGTAGGTCATGGGTTGTATCGCCAATCATCAGCGTGCGCTCTGGCGGCACACCCAACTCGCACATCAACTCATGCAACATCAGAGGGCTGGGTTTAGAACAAGTCTCATCTGCGGTTCGGGTGGCATCAAAAACCACCGCCAAACCACTGACGCTCAGGGCCTCATTCAGGCCACCTCGTGATTTGCCAGTGGCCACAGCCAAATAATGCTGGCGTGCCTTGAGGCCTTGCAACATGGGCACCGTGCCATCGAATAGCGTGACCTCATGTTGGCGGTGCACGTAATGGTGACGATAACGAACGCAAAGTTCTTCGTACCGCGAGGCAGCCAAAGCGGGGGCCACATAAGCCAAAGCCTCCATCAAACCCAAGCCAATCACATAGCTGGCATCACGATCACTTGGCACAGGAACGCCCAAATCTGAGCAAGCCAACTGTATGCTGCGAGTGATCAGAGCCGTGGAATCGAACAAAGTCCCGTCCCAATCGAAAACAATCAAATCGAATTTGCGCTTTGAAATCAATGCCTACCCCCAATCTCGGTCTTTGAAAATGCCCGTGCCTGGCAGCGCAGGGGCAAACCGCGGCCCATCCTGATCAGGGGCGCAACGCCACAGCCCCATCAACGACCGCCTGCCGATTGAAGCACCGCCAACAAAGATAAGCAATCTGCGGGCAATGGGGCCACGAGTTCTATCACGGCCCGTGTTGCCGGATGAACAAAACGCAAAAATTTGGCATGCAAAAACATGCGGCCAAATCGGCATTGAGGCGCCCCCTGTCCACGACCCAAGGCCTTGTTAAAAGCAAAATCGCCGTATTTATCGTCACCCACGATGGGAAAGCCATGCGCGCTCAAATGCACTCGAATCTGATGCGTGCGACCTGTTTTGATGGTCACATCCAAAAGACTAAAGTCACCCATATGCTGCACCACATGAACCCAACTAACCGATCGCCGACCCTCTTCATGCTCTGGAGGAACGACCTTAACCCGTCGCTCCCCATGGGCATCGATGTATTTATGCAGCGCTACATCAACCAGCTTGTGACGAGCCGGCCACAGACCTTTGACCAGAGCCACATAAGTCTTGTCGATCTGACGGTCACGAAATTGGTCTTGCAGATACAGCAAAGCCGAGCGTTTTTTGGCCACAATCAGCAAGCCCGAAGTCTCTCTATCTAGCCGGTGCACCAGCTCAAGAAAACGCGCCTGTGGACGCGCCTGACGCAACTGCTCGATCACGCCAAAGCTGACCCCGCTCCCACCGTGCACCGCCACGCCTGCTGGTTTATTGATCACCAGCAATTGCTCATCTTCAAACACAATCTCAAACTCGCGCAGCGGGGCTGCCGCAGCAGCAGCTGCTGCCCGACCTGAAGCCGGTGCCGCCATACGCACAGGAGGAATCCGCACAACGTCACCCAAGGCCAAACGGGTATCGACTGAAGCACGACGTTGATTGACTCTGACCTCGCCGCTGCGAATCAAGCGGTACACATGGGTTTTGGGCACACCCTTGAGGTGACGAAACAACAAGTTGTCCAAGCGCTGCCCCTCCCCGGCCTCATCGACAACAAGCGCTTTGACCACAGGCGCAACGACAGGAGAATTAGGGATCTCCCGCTCCCCAGTCAGCCGAAAAAACTGTTTACTCGGCTTTTGTGAGTCCACTTTGGCACCTATAATTGGGTTGACCACGAAGTTGCTGTAAGTCATTGATTTGGCAAATTTTAATATGCAGTGACAAAAAATGTGGGCACCAGTTGTTCGTTATGGTGCAACAACTTATGGTGGGCGGGCTCGGTCTGCCCATTGGGCAATGCAACGCAAAAGCCTACTCTGCTAACAGCCATTGACTCACAATCGTTGCAGCAGAGCAATTTTTTGCGGCAAAACAAACTCTGAATGAGCCTCAATAAAGGTTTTCATCACAACAATCAGGCCGGCGCCTCAAACCCGCCGTTCAATGCTTGTTGTGTGTGTCAAGTGACTCCAAGCGGATGCTGACGACGGTTTTCACCTCTCACTGTGCCGCAGGCTGGCAGCGCCCCATTGAAGCGCCAAGCTCTTTGCCTGCACGCAGTGGTGCCAGGGTCGCTATTCATCGAGCGACGACTATTTCAGCGTTCAGGCCATCTGCTTGTCTCCCTCTACACGAGCCAACACTGTGCTCCACGGGTCTCACGACCCGCGAGCTCAGTTCAAGGCGACACCCTTGTGGTTCATCTTTGTTTGTCATGCATCGGTGATTGGATGAGTGCGGCCTATAGGGCCGCGACTGCTAGGAGTGAACATGAAACGCATGCTGATCAACGCGACGCAATCTGAAGAGCGTCGTCTAGCGATTGTCGACGGTCAAAAACTGCTCGACTTCGAAACCGAAATCGAAGGCCGGGAACAACGCAAAGGCAATATTTACAAGGCCATCGTCACCCGCATCGAGCCCTCACTTGAGGCCTGCTTTGTGGACTACGGCGAGGACCGCCATGGATTTTTGCCCTTTAAAGAAATTTCGCGTCAGTATTTTCGCGACGGTGCGAGCGCGCGCGACGCACGAATTCAAGACGTCATATCTCATGGTCAAGAGTTACTCATTCAAGTCGAAAAAGAAGAACGCGGCAACAAAGGCGCCGCACTGACCACCTTCATCAGCTTGGCTGGGCGCTACTTGGTGCTTATGCCCAACAACCCTCGGGGCGGCGGTGTCAGCCGCAGAATTGAAGGTGAAGACCGCGAAGAGCTCAAAGAGAACCTCGAAAAGCTCGACTATCCCAAAGGCATGAGCTTGATTGCTCGCACCGCAGGCATTGGCCGCAACGTTGAAGAGCTCCAATGGGACTTGAACTACATGCTTAAGCTTTGGGCCGCCATTGACGAAGCGGGCAAAGCAGGCAAAGGGGCGTTTCTCATTTACCAAGAGTCATCGCTGGTGATTCGTGCCATTCGAGACTACTTCACATTGGATGTCGGCGAGATTTTGATCGACACCGATGACATTTTTGAACAAGCCTCGCAGTTCATGGGCCATGTGATGCCTGAGTCAGCACACAAGGTCAAACGTTACCGAGATGACGCGCCGCTTTTCAGCCGCTTTCAAATTGAGCATCAAATCGAAACTGCGTTCTCTCGCACAGTGACTCTGCCCTCGGGTGGCGCCATCGTGATCGACCACACAGAGGCCTTAGTCTCTGTCGACGTCAACAGCGCTCGTTCGACACGAGGCAGTGACATCGAAGAAACCGCGACCCGCACCAACCTCGAAGCCGCTGAAGAAATTGGACGCCAGATGCGCCTGCGCGATCTGGGGGGCTTGATTGTTGTCGACTTCATCGACATGGAAGAGTCACGCAACCGACGTGAGGTTGAAAACCGCCTGCGTGAAGCCCTGCGCCCCGACCGCGCTCGCGTGCAACTCAGCAGTATCAGCAAATTTGGACTGCTGGAGCTCAGTCGTCAGCGCCTGCGTCCTGCCCTGAGTGAAGGCAGCCACATCACCTGCCCACGCTGCAACGGTACGGGCCACATTCGCGACACCGAATCCAGCGCATTGCAAATTTTGCGCATGGTGCAAGAAGAATCCATGAAAGACAACACGGCAGCGGTGCACGTGCAAGTGCCTGTCGAAGTCACCAGTTTCTTGCTCAACGAAAAGCGCACCGAAATCACCAAGATTGAGCTTAAGCAACGAGTGACGGTGCTGCTTGTGCCCAATAAAAATCTCGAAACGCCCAACTATCGCCTCGAGCGACTGCGCCTGGATGATCCTCGCCTGGAGAACCTCCAGGCGAGCTACACCATGATCGATAACCAAGAGGATGAGGTCGGCATCACCCGTCGGCGTGACATCAGTGACAAGCCCAAGCAAACGCCAGTGATCAAGGGGGTTCTGCCTGAGACCCCAGCGCCTGTGAGGCCCAAGGTTGCACCCACACTTACAGCAGCGGGCTCAGCATCTTCTGAGCCCTCATCAGGAGGTGGGTTTTTTGGGTGGATTAAGAAACTCTTTGGCCCAGCTCACCCCAGCCCTACCGCTGCGCGCAAGAATCTGTCCTCCGCCATCGCCCAAAGCAAGTTAACTGAAACCATACCGAGCGCCCCCGACACCCTTGCGAGCGAGAAACGCCATGAACGCCCAGTACGCAGCCCCCGGCCTGGGCGACAGGGCGAGCGCACTGAGCGCAAAGATACCCTTCCAGTCCGAGGCGCACGTGTTGAGGGCGCCGACTCACGGGCCCAGACTCAGATTCAAGCGCCAATAGCCTTGCCAGCCAAGACAACTGCTGAAGCCACTGACCGCCCTGACGCCCCCCGACGCGCACGCCCTGAGCGCGAGCCACGTCGCCCCCAATTGCCGACCACGGCAAAATCAACCCAGGGTGAGCCTGAGGCTGCAACCTCTATAGACACCGAAACCCCTGCCGAGACGGCCGACCTCAGCGTCAATGCAGCACCTAACGGCAGCCGCCGTCGCCGTCGTGGTCGCGGTGGACGCGATCGCGCCGAGCTGCCTAGCAGTACAGAGCTCTCTGGCGCAGAGATTTTGATCGCCCCCAAACCGACACTTACCTCGCCAGAGCTCGCAAGTGAGTCTGAAGCTGTATCGCTTGAAAGCAAAGCTGCAACCGTTGCCGAGGGGACCGAGCCAAGCGACAGTCAAAGGCGCAACCGCGGACGTGAGCGCGTGCGCCGTGAACGTACGCCCCAGGATGTGAACCCAACCGATGTATTGCCCTCTTACGCATCAACCCAGGCCGACACCCAAGCTCAACCTGTAGCCCTAGCCTCCCCCTCAGGGGTGCCTGAGCTGAGCATCAACTCTTTGGCTCCCGCCATCGATACGATGCCTCATGCCAGCGCTACCGAATCCATACCCGCAGTTGCTGTGCCGGCACTCACTGTGGCTGCCGAAGCGGCAGCACAGCCCAATGAAACGCCCCCTGAGGCTGCTGAACCGTTTGTTTTGGCAACTGAAGCCCTGAAGTCATTAACAAGCGAAAAGGGCTTGCACTGGGTCAGTTCTGACAAAGAGAAAATTCGCTTGGCTCAAGAATCGATTGCCAACGAGCCTCACACCCCTCATGTTCCGCGTGAGCCTCAAGTGGTCAAGGTCGACGACTCTGGCCCGCTGGTGATGGTTGAAACACGACGTGACCTCAGTCAGATCAAACTGCCCTTTGAGTTGACTGATACGCAACGCACCTCACTCTAATCAACTCACCTGAGAAGGTATCCATGCCCATTGAAATCAAAAAAATAGGCAGATAGGCGCCTAAAGGGGGCCGCTCTTGTGAAAGAGTGGCCCCCCCCTTTTTTATGTTGCATGATCGCCAAAATGCAAAAAAGATGCCATTTTCGGGGGCGTCTTTCGTGGACGTAGCTTGGCGTTTATGAAAGTATGCAATACCGATTGCAACTGAAGATGGAATGGGTACATACCCTTCAAAAATGAAGATGCCGGGTTGATGAGTCGTCTTGCCTGGGGGAATTTGAAGTGGCTATCGGGGCGAGGCGCGAACCTTATCAATTGCCTTGTATGAATCAGGTTTTCATCGCTGAAAACCTGATTTCCAGTCGACTTGGCAACAACACGGCACCGATCTTCGATTCAGATGAATCTCGACGACAAAGTAGGTAACGAAACGTAAAGAAATATCAAGCCTTACGTTCTGAGTCCGATAAACCAAACTCCACTGTCAAAGTGAAAGAGGTCATACCGTGAACCGTGTCCTTTCCTTGCCCATCACGCGCATTACCCCTGAACAACTCGAACTGCTGCAAGCCGAGCGGCATCTCACCACAGTCGCAGACAGCGGCACCATCAAATTGCGTCACCGCAACGGTATTTTCGAACTGAAGTTTCTACAAGCTGAAGACCGCCTTCCCCCCAACACTGCCGTGTGCGTTTGGTGGAAAGGTGGTGGGTTCGTTTGCGCGACCCAAGCCGAACTTGAATCTCAAGCACAAGAGGCTCAATCTGTTGCAGAGCGCGTCGCACAGGCTCGCGCCATGTTGGCGGCAGCACGCCATGAGCGCAATGCGCGCCAGGCCGCTAAAGACCTGGCCGCCCTGGATGTCACTCAACCTGAGACCACCTCAATTTACTGATCACCCGGATGTGATCGGAAAATGTGCGAGATGCCATGTGCAAACCCATCAGAAATAAAACCTGAAGCGCCTCAATCTGACCACAACCCTTGTCCAAACAGTTTCGCCAGCACATCCCCTTCAGATGGAGGACAGACAGGTCACGGCTTGTTGATAAGCACTGTCCTTCATCAAAGCATCCCAATTCAATGGCGGCATCTGGGGCATCAAACGGTTGCGGCGCTTTTCACTTTCAGGGTTGACTTGCCACTGCCCCTTGCCTAAACCATCAGCCAGGCCTTGCAAAAGAGCATCTATCGCAGAGCCATCACCCACGGACTGATTGCACAACAGTACCATGTCGCAACCTGCATTCAAAGCCGTGACAGCAGCCTGCGTGTAGCTCACCAGCTGGCCATCAATGCAACGGGCCCCCTCCATACTCAGATCATCACTGAACACGGCGCCAGTGAACCCAAGTTGGCTGCGCAAAATAGCCCCAAGCCAACGCGCAGAAAACCCTGCTGGCCGGTCATCGACCTTGGGGTAAATGACATGGGCAGGCATCACACTCGATAAGCATGAACTCAGCCATTCATAGGGCTTGGCATCATCAACCAAAATGGCTTTGAGAGAACGGCGATCCACGGGGACATCCACATGACTATCAGCTTTCACAAAGCCATGCCCCGGAAAATGTTTGCCGCAATTCGACATCCCAGCTTGCAACAAACCATGCATCACCCCCTTTGCCAGCCAAGCTACCACCCGCGGGTCACGGTCAAACGCTCGATCGCCGATCACGCCGCTGGCACCAAAATCAAGGTCAAGCACGGGCGCAAAACTCATATCAACGCCGCAAGCCCTGAGCTCAGCAGCCAACACATACCCTAACGCTGTGGCCACATTGCTGGCCTTGAGGGGGTCCTGCAAAGCCAGGCGCCCCAAAACCCGCATCGGGGGAAGATGTGTGAACCCATCGGTGCGAAATCTTTGCACCCGCCCACCCTCGTGGTCCACAAAAATCAATGCATCCGGGCGCACAGCCTTGATCTCAGCCGTCAATTGAGTCAACTGATGACGATTCTCCCAGTTGCGACCAAACAAAATCAACCCACCTGTCAACGGATGACTTAAGCGGCGACGGTCAGCGGCCGTCAAGCATTGGCCTGCCACATCAAGAACCACAGGGGCATGCATGTGGAGTGAATATGAGCTCATGGGAGGGCAAACCTCAGTGAATAACAACGTTGAAGATCAGGGCATTAACCACTTAAAGAGGCGACACCCCGAAGGACTCGGAGATAAGCTTTCACCGTGGCAGTCAGCCCATTGACGAGGGCATCACTGACCAATGCGTGTCCAATCGAAACCTCGGAAATGCAGGGTACAGCGCTTACAAAGTCACTGAGATTATCAATGTTCAAATCATGCCCCGCATTGACCCCCAGCCCATTTCGCAAAGCAGCTTCGGCAGCAGCGCTGAAATCAGCAAGTACGCTGGCAAGCTGTGGTTGACCATGCGCCCGAGCATAGCTCTGCGTATACAACTCAACACGGTCAGCCCCAATGTCATGCACTGCGGCCATCGCTTGTGGCAAAGGGTCCATGAACAAACTCACACGAATACCCCATTGGTGCGCCTGCGCAATCAAGGGTCTCAACGCGTCGGCATCTTGTGGCAAGCACCAACCATGATCGGAGGTGGCTTGGTTCATTGCGTCAGGAACAAACGTGCACTGGGCCGGAGGAATCCCTAGGTCGACCAGCGACCCCAACACGTCCATCAAATTATGCAGAGGATTGCCCTCAATATTGAACTCTGCTTGTGGCCACTGCTTTAACAATTTCGCCAACTCCAAGACGTCAGCTGTACGAACATGCCGTTCATCTGGGCGGGGGTGCACCGTGATACCCTGAGCCCCTGCCTGCAATACGAGCGTGGCAGCCTGAGTCAGACTGGGAATGCCCAAACTGCGCGTGTTACGCAACAGCGCCACTTTATTCAGGTTCACCGATAAGGCGGTACCCGCTTGTTGAAACAAGGAGCCGGTGCCAATGAGTGGGTTCATGCGTGAGATATTGTGAAGACAGGGTTACTCAACCCATCGGGGCTGACATTGAGCACATCCCATCAAGTTGTTCTGAGTTCAAAGTTTTGTAAATCAACCAGCATTTGGCGCGTGCGCAGCGGGGCATAACCAAGGTGATAAAGAAGCATGCTGCGCAAGACACCCTTGAGCAAGTTTAAATGTGTCCCGCAGACATGCTCAAGCACATCAAACCCGCCATGCACCCTGGCGGCCTGCAGCGACACCAACAGCCTTCCAGGCAGAGCCTCATCGGCAGACTCAACCCCCGCATCGATCACACCCACTTCTGGCGTCAAGCGATAGCGCGCTTCGAGTCGAACCCCTTGCTGGGTCGCTGAACAGACATCCAGCTCTGGCAACACCCCCATTTCACTCAGCAAGCGCATCTCGAACGCCCGCAGAGCGGCTTGCGACGCTGTGTCTTCGCGCAGACCCAGAGCGTTAATGGCGTGTCTATAAGCATGGAATAACACAGGGTAAGGCTCACCCCTTGGCAGCAACTTGAGCAACAGCTCATTGAGATAAAAACCTCTGAACAAAGCGGCACCTTTGAACATTGCGGCCCCCCCCGCCCACTCGGCACTGCGGAGCGTGCGGATTTCAGATGATGAAGCGCTGGAGTCGGCGGAGCCTTTGGTCACAGATACCATAATGCGCTGAAAAGGCAGCAGCACAGATCGCAACTGAGAGTAGGGCCGCTTGGCGCCTTTGGCGATCACTGTCAAGCGCCCTTGTTCGAGGGTGAAGAGCTCGAGAACAAGACTTGACTCACTCCAGTGATACCGGTGCAAGACAAAGGCTGTCAGGGCGCCACCACCCCGCCCCGAAACCGGCACGATCACTCGTAACCGTAAGACTGCAGATGGGCCTCATCGTCGGCCCAACCCGATCGGACCTTCACCCACAATTCAAGGTAGACCTTGCCATCAAACAACGTTTCAAGCTCTTGTCGAGCTTCAGAACCTATGCGCTTGAGCTTCTCACCACTGTGCCCAATCACCATGCCTTTATGGGCATCGCGTTCAACCACAATGCTCGCGTGAATGCGTCGCAAGGCCCCCTCTTCGAGAAACTGGTCGATCACGACCGTGGAGGTATAGGGCAGCTCATCGCCCATCAAGCGAAAAAGCTTTTCACGAATCATTTCGCTGGCCAAGAAACGCTCGCTTCGATCGGTGAGCGCGCTTTCTTCATGAAACCAGGCTTGCTCAGGCAGATGGTTCTTGAGGACGCCAAGCAAGCGCTCGGTGTCAGATTTTCTGGTCGCAGAAAGGGGGACAAACTCTGCAAAAGAATAACGCGCCTGCATGCTTTGCAACCACGGTGCCAGCTCAGCTCGACGATGCACAGCATCCAGCTTATTGGCGATTAGAAACACTGGCTTTGCCAGCAAACCCGCCGGTAAAAGCTCTAAAACCTTGGCATCATCTAAATTAAAGCGCCCAGCCTCTAAAACAAATAAAACCACATCGACATCAGCCAACACGCCCTGCACTGTGCGATTCAAATGACGGTTCAGCGCAGCGCTGTGCTGTGTTTGAAATCCCGGTGTGTCAACGAACACAAACTGGGTTTCCTCAATGGTGCGAATGCCCATAATGCGGTGGCGCGTGGTTTGAGCCTTGCTAGAGGTGATGCTGATTTTTTGCCCCACCAAAGCATTGAGCAAAGTCGACTTACCCACATTCGGACGGCCCACAATGGCCACCAAGCCGCAGCGTTGAACCCCAGGGGTCTGGATCATTGATAAAGGATTCGATAGAAACATCAGGTATGCCTCAAAAAAACATGACCCGAGGTCAAGACTGAAGGGGCCCACCAGGGCGGTCTGTTGCTTTGAGTGCAGCCATCAAGCTCCGAGCTGCCTCTTGCTCGGCAACGCGACGCGACTTGCCTTCGCCCCTGAACATCAGGTTGAGCGCAGACACTGCACACTCAACTTCGAACGTTTGCGCATGCAATTGACCCCGTGTAGCCACTATCCGGTACGCAGGCACAGGAAGACGGCGCGCCTGCAGCCACTCTTGCAGCTCGGTCTTTGCATCTTTGGTCCAACTCGTGACAGCTGTGTTGACAATCACGTCACCAAACATTCGCTGAACCACTGAACAGGCTGCATCAAAACCCCCATCAACAAATACAGCACCCAAAATAGCCTCTAGGGCATCAGCCAAAATTGAAGCCCGTTGAGCCCCACCGCTGCGAGCTTCGCCCTCACTCAAGCGCAACACATCAGGCAAACCCAGTGCAACGGCCACCCGGTGCAAACTGTCTTCACGCACCAAATGCGCCCGCACACGGGTCAAATCACCTTCGTCGGAACCCTCGAGACGATCAAAAAGCAAACTTGAAATTGTTAAACTTAAAACGGCGTCACCCAAAAACTCAACACGCTCATTGTGATCGACGCTGAAACTCCGGTGCGTCAAAGCCTGGATTAGCAAGGCCTGATCATTAAACTGGTACCCAAGGCGGGTTTGAAGCGCATTCAAAAGTGACATTCATCATCAGCCGAACTACTCCGACCGCCCTTTATATTTGATGACCAAAAATACTGGGTCAAAAAGTTCAATTTCTTTGACATAAGCAAATGAAATCACGAGCTTGTCATTTTTTTTGGCAATAAACAAATCTGCGCCGCCAATGCTTTCTATTGTGTACTCGATTTGTTTTTGTTTTTCAAATGCGGTACGCGCCTCTTGCGGTGTCGCTGCTTGGCGCACTATTCTATCAATGGCTTTCTGAATCGTAAAATACTCATTGATTGTTGGAAACACCTTAATGACCAAAAGCGCAGCAAACGATAACATCACGGACAAAAACAACAGACTGGTCAACGTCAACCCGCGCGGAAAATACAAAGAACGAACTGGCTTTATCATGCTGGCCCCTTGATGAGTAAGCTTTGAGAAAACAGCACCGGCTGGAATGCTGCTGTGCTTGATGCCTCGCAGCCTGCCCCAACCACCCCATTGACGACACAGCATCCTCAAAATGATGAGCATATAGCGACTCATGCAACATCTAAGGCTTCAAATGGAATCAACCTTCAGTGAAAGGACCCAATTCTCTTGATATCACCAAAATTCATCCAAACAAAAAATGCCTTGCCGACAATATTTTCATCAGGAACAAAACCCCAATAACGAGAATCTTGTGAGTTATCTCGGTTGTCCCCCATCACAAAATAATGCCCCTCAGGCACAATGCAAGTGAGGCCATTGATCACATAAAAGCAGTTTTCAATGTACGGAAAATTGGGATTCGGAGGGTAATAAGCAGGAGCAGTCGGCTCAACCAAAATTCGATGTTTAACGTGACCCAGAAGCTCTTCAAACTGCCTAAAATACCTCAGACTACCTTCTTCATAAAACTTATCGAGAGCCTTAATATCAATTGGCTCGCCATTGATTGAGAGCAGCTGATTTTTATACGTCACCTCATCACCAGGCAAACCCACAACGCGCTTGATATAGTCCATACTGGTATCTAGCGGAAAACGAAAAACAACCACATCACCCCGCTGAGGCTCAGCAAGCCGCAAGATTTTCTTATTAATAACAGGCAAACGTATGCCATAGTGGTATTTATTAACAAGAATCAGGTCTCCCACCAATAAGGTTGGGATCATCGATCCCGTGGGGATTTTGAAAGGCTCAAACAAAAACGAGCGAAGCAAAAAAACAACCAAAATAACTGGAAACAAACCTGCTGTCCAATCAAGCCACCAAGGTTGCTCTAAGTGATGGCGCACCGCGGCTGTGCGTGCCGCCGAGTTCAAGTCAACGCTCGCATTGCTACCCTGCGCCAACTCCCACTGCTTAGCAGCCTCTTCGGCGGCACGATGGCGGCGCGGTGAAAAAAGAAATTGCTCGAGCAGCCAGTAGACCAGGGTGACTGAGGTCAATATAAAAAGCAGCAAAGAAAAGTTACCTTTCCAGCTACCCAGAAACCACCCCCCCAGGAAAACTGACAAACAGATCAATAATAAACCAGTGATCAGACTCATCAGTCATCCACTTGGAGAATAGCCAAAAAGGCTTCTTGTGGTACTTCAACAGCGCCTATTTGTTTCATGCGTTTCTTCCCGGCCTTTTGTTTATCAAGCAGTTTTCGCTTACGTGACACATCTCCACCGTAACACTTGGCAATCACATTCTTACGCAAAGCCTTGATGGTCTCGCGCGCAATAATTTGCGCCCCGATCGCCGCTTGAATAGCAACATCAAACTGTTGACGTGAGATTAGCTCACGCATCTTTGTAACAACCGCACGGCTTCGAAATTGACTTTGCCCTCGATGCACGATCAATGAAAGAGCATCAACCTTGTCACCATTTAGCAAAATATCGACTTTGACCACATCTGAAGCTCGATACTCTTTGAACTCGTAATCCATTGATGCGTAGCCCCGGGACACGCTTTTGAGCTTATCAAAGAAGTCCAACACAATCTCAGCCAGCGGCATTTCATAGGTTAACATCACCTGACGGCCATGATAGGCCATATTGTTCTGTACGCCTCGCTTTAGATTGGCCAAAGTCATGACAGGCCCCACATACTCTTGCGGCATGTACAGGTGCACGGTCACAATGGGTTCCCGAATTTCATTGATGCGGCCAGGCTCTGGCATCTTTGAGGGGTTTTCTACCTTGATGAGGTCTTTGGTCACCAGTTCGACTTCATAGACCACACTGGGCGCAGTAGTGATGAGGTCTTGATCAAACTCACGCTCAAGCCGCTCTTGCACGATCTCCATGTGCAACAAACCCAAAAAGCCGCAACGAAACCCAAAGCCTAAAGCCTGACTCACCTCTGGCTCGTAATGCAACGACGAATCGTTAAGCTTGAGTTTTTCGAGGGCGTCACGAAGTTGGTCGTATTCGCTGGCTTCGGTGGGGTAGAGCCCGGCGAACACTTGGGGCTGAATTTCTTTAAACCCAGGCAAGGGCTCTTGAGCTGGGCCAGCGTTGTTGGGCTGCTTTTTCTCAAAGGTCAAAGTGTCACCCACCTTTGCAGCCTGAAGCTCTTTGATGCCAGCAATGATAAAGCCGACCTCGCCAGCATGCAGGGCCTCACGCGAAACTGATTTGGGGGTGAAGACGCCCAATTGCTCTGCAGCATAGGCCGTGCCGGTGGCCATCATCTTAAAGCGCTCACCTTTCTTCAATGCCCCGTCTACTACCCGCACGAGCATCACCACACCCACATAATTATCAAACCATGAGTCAACAATCATGGCACGTAACGGGCCGTGAGGAGAGCCTTTGGGCGCAGGAATACGGGCCACCACCGCCTCCAAAATGTCATCCACCCCCATGCCTGACTTGGCGCTGCAAAGAATGGCGCCTGAGGCATCAATGCCGATAACTTCTTCAATCTCCTCTTTCGCTCGCTCAGGATCGGCCTGTGGCAAATCCATTTTATTCAAAACAGGGATGACATCAACACCTAGATCAAGGGCGGTGTAGCAATTGGCCACCGTCTGCGCCTCGACACCTTGACTGGCGTCAACCACCAATAAGGCCCCCTCACACGCAGACAATGAACGACTGACTTCGTACGAAAAATCAACGTGCCCCGGCGTATCGATCAGGTTAAGGAAATAGAGCTGCCCATTACGCGCTTGATATTGAAGCGCAGCGGTCTGGGCTTTGATCGTGATGCCGCGCTCACGCTCGATGTCCATGGAGTCAAGAACCTGAGCCCCCATTTCGCGATCACTCAAACCTCCGCAACGTTGAATCAAGCGGTCAGCCAACGTGGACTTGCCGTGGTCGATGTGGGCAATGATAGAAAAATTGCGTATGTGATCCATGCGAAGAGAGACAGGTGCAAAGAAGGAGCGTCACTCGTGTGGGTCGAGGCGCTTTAACCGCGGCCAGACAACCAACACAGCCGTGGCAGGGTTAAAAAAAAGGCACGTCAAAAGCGTGACGCGCCTTCCAACAAAATGTTTGGCAACTGCTTGTTGGTGTCCCCATTGTAGCTAAAACAATCCCACGGCAAGCCGCACCATTGCTTGATTTCTTCACGTTGTCCGACACCAACAGAAAAAAACTGATGCACATTTTGCAAACAACCCCAAGCGGATCAACGCAAGATCACTGAATCCCGAGAGAAGACTAGAAAAAGCCCTCTTAGCCAGAAGTTAGCGCAAATTCAGCCTGAAAAATGGGAAAAGCAGTCACAAAAAAATGTGAGCAACCACCAACACCCCCACGCACAAATTCCACATTGTGGAAATTTCTCGGGGCAATGAAGAAGGACTCCTTCAAGGCCTTTCCATATTGCAAAAAGACCTTGTCGTAAGGGTTGTTACTGAGGCTTGGCAGGGCGAATCACCAGATAGTTAACCCACTCGCCACGACGGATCAAGATAGTGACTGGCCTGGCCTTATCAAATTTAGCCACCAGCCCTTCAAGCTGGCTCACGCTTGAGACCTCGACGTTGTCGATGGACAGCAGCAGATCGCCCTCGCGCACACCAGCTCGGGCTGCAGCGCCCTCAGCCTTGTCAATGCGAACACCCCGTTTGATATTCAACTCACGGCGCAGCGCTTCAGTCAAATCAGACACCACCAAGCCCAGGTTGGTGAGCGAGCCAACTGCAGTGGGAGCTGATTTCTTGTCACGCTCAACGGTCTTTTTCGCTGGATCGTCAAACTCAACTACACTGACACTGAGCTCACGATAATTACCTCGGCGGAAAACTTGCAGTGCCGCCTTTGTGCCTGGCTTGCTGGCGCCAACCATCCGAGGCAAATCAGCCGATTTATCTACCGGCTTGCCGTCAAACTGGGTAATGATATCGCCAGCCTCAACCCCGGCTTTATCTGCCGGCCCCCCCACTTCAACGCTGCGTACCATCGCGCCTGTGGCTTTGCCCAAGCCAATCGATTCAGCGATCTCTTTGGTCACCTGATCGATCTGAACGCCAATTCGCCCCCGCACCACACGTCCAGACGCTCGCAACTGATCGGCCACACGCGAGGCTTCGTCAATCGGAATAGCAAATGAAATGCCTATGTAGCCACCCGAGCGACTGAGAATTTGTGAGTTAATGCCGACCACTTCACCCTGCATGTTAATCAACGGTCCACCAGAATTTCCTGGATTGATTGCCACATCAGTTTGAATCAAAGGCAAAAAATCACCGGTATCACGCGCCTTCGCACTCACGATTCCTGCGGTGACGCTGTTTTCCAAGCCAAAGGGTGAGCCGATGGCAATCACCCACTCACCGACCTTAAGATGAGAAAAATTACCCAGTCGGACCGCTGGTAAAGCGGTGGCTTCAATCTTGAGCAAAGCCACATCGGTACGTTTATCCGCCCCAATGAGTCTGGCTTTAAATTCGCGTTTGTCAGTCAATGTGACCCAGACTTCATCAGCGCCCTCAACCACGTGCGCGTTGGTCAGCACAAAACCATCCGCGCTGAAAATAAAACCAGAGCCCACGCCACGAGGCTGCGACTCTGCATCAGGCTGCTGCTGGCCACGGCGAGGCCCGTTGGGCGCATCTGGGAGGGTTGGCAGAGGAAATCCAAAGCGCCGAAAAAATTCACGCATCTCATCATCCATCTCTTGCGAAGGCATGCTGCCCCGCGCAGCAGGTCGACTTCGCTCCGTAGTTCGGATATTGACAACTGCAGGGCCAACTTTCTCAACAAGTTCGGCAAAGTTAGGCAAAACCTGGGCCTGGACTGGGGCCATTACAGCCAAGGATACGCAGACCAGACAAGCGCTCAAGCATTTTCGAAAAAGGCTCATGTGATTCCCTATCATTCTTGAAAGTTATAAAAACCGCAGACCTTGGCACCTAAGGCTTGATACGCTCGAGACGCTCGAGAAAAGCTTGAAGTGTTACCAAGGGAACATCGCCCACAACTGTGATCCAGTCATCGGTATGGCGCATGGCAAGCGTGTGAGTTGGGCCCGTCGAAAACTGCACGGGCCGCAAATGCCTTTGCGCACTGAATGGCTCTATGAACAAGGATACGTAGGCCAGACCGTCAGAAAAAACAGTCTGAATCACCTCGGTCTTTGACTGGCCATCTAATGGGCGCCTGACGCAACTGACCTCCTGAAACCCGGCCAACATGTGACTCAACATCCAGCCCTCTTGAGCCAGCTGGGTAGCCTGCATCAAGGGACGAGTCACGCTGTAGCCGTCGAGGTTTCTCATGGGCCTAAGCACCATACCTGGTTGGGGTTTGATGCCCATCGTCAGCTCAGAAAAAACGGAAGTCTCTAGAACCTCGCCATTCTCGCCGAGCACATCAGAACGCAGCAGCAGTCCTGATTTCTTTTCAGACCAAAGCCGATAGCCAAAGCGCAGATTATCCAACGGTTGCAAAATGAGCACATCAGAATCAAAGCCTGCGACCCGTTCATTTTGTTGACGCTTAATCTGATAGAAATTAGCAAAACCCACATCTGCCACCCGAAGCAAGCCAGGAAATCGCCCCTGAACCTGGCGCTGCTCGATCTGCACGCTCCGCGTTTGAGACCACACCGTATGAACCCAATCATTGTGTCGATAGACAAGCCTCGCTGGACCATCAAGAGACTCAATTCGCTCATACTGATGTTCACCCACACCAAAATGAGCGATCCGCACGCTTGATACGCTGCCACCGCCACTGACAACAAAGGTCCCCTGAAAGCTGTTTTTTCCAGCTGCCTGGTGAATCCGGCTGAGCCATTCGCGGGTATCCTGTCCCTCAGCCGCCGACGCAACAGCAACCCAGCAAGGCAAACCGACCAGCCAAATTAAGAACCAGCGCACCAGCATAAGGGTTTTCACAATATCAGCGCCGATTCGCAATATCGACCGCCACATTGCGAATGAACCCCGATGGCGCCCCCAACGCCGAAGTACCCACAAATTGCTGATGAGCTGCCAGATAGTGGTCAAGCTGAGCATCGCGCAGCAAATCACCTTGCCGGGGATAGCGCTCAAGGGGTGGCAGCAGCCCTGAAGATGTCGACCCAGACGCGACCGATAAGGAGCTGGAGATAGGCGGCATGAGCCGCACTGATGTCAGCATCTCTGGAGCCCCAGCCGGGCTGAGCGTTAACCCCAGCCATAAAGTCGCACCCATCACGACTGAACCGATAGCCGCAGCTGATGACCAAAGCCAAGGCCGAGTCAAGCGGTTGACCCACTTTGCATGCATCGAGGCCGGCGCCAAGACCACAGGCTCACCAGCCAAGCGCTCTGTGAACGTTTTTAAAAACCGACTATCGTGTGAAGCCGTTGACGCCAAGTCTTCCGATCGCAAAACATCACCAATCAAATGGAAAGTGTACCAATCGGCCCTCACACTCGCTTGTGTTCGCCATTGTTCAGCCACTCGCTGCAGCTCTTGGGAGGGCAGCTCGCCATCTATCAAAGCAGAGATCTCCTCAGACAAACTGGGAGCAAAGCGATCTAGGCGATCTGACATGTCAATCTCCAAAAAGCATTACCAGCGCTCACCTTGCTGCAGATCAAGCATCGGACGCAACCGAGCGGCAATCGCCTCCCGGGCACGAAAAATTCGAGAGCGAACCGTTCCGATGGGGCAGTTCATGATGTCGGCAATTTCCTCGTAACTCAAGCCCTCTATTTCACGAAGCCCAATTGCCTGACGTAAGTCGTCAGACAACTCAGCCATCGCCAGATTGACCGCTTGAGCCAATTGGCTGGCAGCCATGAGCGCTTCAGGGGTGTCCCCATGGCTTGGTTCAGAACGAGCCCGAAAAGTTTCATTTTCATCCTCATTCAATGGCTGCGCAGACTCGACCAACAATCGATCTCTCTGCAAGCCCCCCATGGCTTTTTTCGCTGTATTGATTGCAATTCGATACAACCACGTATAAAAAGCGCTTTCGCCGCGAAAATTTGGCAAGGCGCGATAGGCTCGTATGAAAGTTTCCTGGGCAATATCCGGCACCAAATCAACATCTCGCAGCATGCGACCAATCAGGCGCTCGACTCGGCGCTGGTACTTAACCACCAGCATTTCAAAGGCTTTGACATCGCCCCGCTTGACGCGATCAATGAGCAAGGCATCAACGTCAACCTCTGAGGTCATACCAAAGTGCCTGCAGGGGGAGCCTGCATCACGCATCGCACCCTGTGCCAGTGGCCAGTACTGCGAGTCAGAGGTACCCATGCGCCGCGCATACGAGAACATGAAGGCTGCAGATGGAGCAACATGAAAAACCCAAGATCAAGAGACAGTGTCGCTTGACCTGTAAAGGGCTCTTGACCCCAAGCACCTTCTGGGCCCCAAAACCAAAACTGCCCATCCCAGCGCAAAGACAACGGCACACGACAAGCCAGGTTCAAGCACGCACCACCCAAGATCAGTGTACAAAGCACCGCGCCCCACCCCCACCACTTTGCAACGCCAGCAAGTTGGAGCACCCAGACCAAGTCAACAACCAGCACCCACAACACCAACACACCCGCCCCCAACGGCCACCCCCTGGATGATCGAAGACTGACTTGAAAAGGGGCTGAGCAATGCATCAATGCCGTTTGAAAATCAGTGTCCCGTTGGTGCCCCCAAAACCAAAATTGTTTTTCACTGCGATATCAATCTTCATATCCCTGGCTGTGTTGGCGCAAAAATCAAGGTCACAAGCGGGGTCTTGATTGAAAATATTGATGGTGGGTGGCGAAATTTGGTGGTGTAAAGCGAGAACGGTGAAGACGGACTCCACCCCACCCGCACCCCCCAAAAGATGCCCTGTCATCGATTTGGTTGAATTGATCACCAAGTGGTGAGCGTGATCCCCAAAAGCGAGTTTGATGGCATTGGACTCATTGAGATCGCCCAACGGGGTGGACGTGCCATGGGCGTTAAGGTACTGGACGTCACGCGCATCGATACCTGCGTTACGCAAAGCAGCTCGCATGGCCCTTTTGGGGCCATCCACGTTGGGGGCCGTCATGTGAAACGCATCAGCGCCCATACCGAACCCACGCAGCTCAGCATAAATCTTTGCCCCGCGCTTTTTAGCATGCTCATATTCCTCAAGAACCAGCACCCCTGAGCCCTCACCCAAAACGAATCCATCACGGTCCCTGTCCCAGGGACGTGATGCTGTGCCGGGATCATCATTGCGGGTTGACAAAGCACGCGCGGCTGCAAACCCCCCCACCCCCAAGGGGGAGACTGAAGCCTCAGAGCCTCCGGCAACCATGACATCTACATCGCCGTACTCGATCATGCGTCCGGCCTGACCGATGCAATGCAACCCGGTAGTGCAGGCTGTCACGATCGCCATGTTCGGCCCCTGGAAACCGAAGCGAATCGAAACATGGCCGGAGATCATGTTAATGATTGAAGCGGGTATGAAAAAAGGCGAAATACGCCTTGGGCCGCGTGCTGTCAGCTCTGAATGAGTATCCTCAATCAAGCGCAAACCGCCAATACCCGAGCCCACCAAGCACCCCATCCGCTCAGCCTGATCTTCAGTCAATTCGCTGTTGGTTGGCAAACCCGCATCTTTAACGGCCTGGACAGAGGCTGCCAGACCATAATGAATGAAAGTGTCCATGCCACGGGCTTCTTTGGTTGAAAGATAGTCTTCAACCTTAAAGTTTTTGACCTCGCCGGCAAAACGACATGCAAAACTGGACGCATCAAACTTGGTAATGTGGTTGATGCCTGATCGGCCAGCTACCAAATTGGCCCAGCCCTCAGCCACTGAGTTACCTATCGGACTGATCAGCCCAAGTCCTGTGACGACGACGCGACGACGAGTCATGATGAACCAGACCCACTCAGCTTTTTTGGTGGGCTATGGCGTAATCAATCGCCAATTGCACAGTAGTGATTTTTTCAGCCTCTTCATCAGGAATTTCAATGCCAAACTCATCTTCGAGGGCCATCACCAATTCAACGGTGTCGAGAGAGTCTGCACCAAGATCTTCAACAAAAGCCTTTGCTCCGACAACGTCGGACTCTGGCACGCCAAGTTGATCGGCGATGATTTTTTTTACACGTGCTTCAATATCGCTCATGACTCCTCCGGGAGTGTTGTCTAAAATTAACCCGATATTCTAAAGGCTGCAGGATGTCATTGAAAATGGCATCTCACAAGAAGCGGTCGGGACTGTCCGCTGCAGAGCATTCACCCTGCCCTTGGGACGAAATTGAACTTAGAAATACCATCAGATGCGCCCATCACAAACAGCCATGAGGCGTGCTCGCCGTGACTGATAACGTGAAGCGTATTGCGCTCAAAATGGCAGCTTTCACAATATTTTCATGGCGAATCCGAGTACCCCATCGCTGCGACCAGATCAAGTCATGAACATACCGCCATTGACGTGCAACTCAGTGCCAGTCACATAGGCCGCTTGTGGAGACGCCAAAAACGCCACGGCATGAGCGACATCAGCAACCTGGCCCAACCGACCCAGCGGAATTTGTGTTTGAAGTGCAGTAATCTGTGCTGATGTCAGCGAGTGAGTCATGTCGGTCTCGATAAAACCAGGCGCCACGCAATTGACGGTGATGTTGCGGCTACCAAGTTCGCGCGCCTGCGCCCTGGTCAGCCCGGCGACACCAGCCTTGGCCGCTGCATAGTTGGCCTGACCTGGATTACCGCTAGCACCCACCACCGAAGTGATGTTGATAATTCGACCATACCGCTGCTTCATCATCGTGCGCATCACTGCGCGGCTGACACGAAAAACCGCCTTGAGATTGGTATCGATCACAGCGTCCCAATCTTCATCTTTCATGCGCAAGGACAAACTGTCACGGGTGATGCCTGCATTGTTGACAAGAATATGCAGGCCACCCTGAGTGCTGATGATCTCCTCAACCGCAGCCTCGATGGCCAAGCCATCTGTGACATCCAAGCAAATACCACGGCCACCCAATGGGGCCAGGGTCTCAGAAATGGCCGCAGAACCGGACTCAGAGGTTGCCGTGCCGATCACTTTGGCACCATGCTCAGCCAACGCCCAGGCGATTGCACGGCCAATGCCCCTCGAAGCTCCGGTTACCAGGGCGGTTTGATCAGCCCATTGCAAAGGGTTGGTGGTAGACATCATGGATGCAGTGTATGCGTTGAGAGATGGGCATTGTGCACTTGATCAAGCCACCAATGCATGGACCTCGGCCAGCGTGCCAGGATCATAAAAGCCACCAGCAGCCCGCTCTGGAACAATACGCTTGGTCATGCCAGCCAATACTTTGCCAGGCCCGCACTCGACGATATGCGTGATGCCCCGAGCCGCCATGGCCTGAATCGTTTCAAGCCAACGCACTGGGCTGAACGCCTGCCTGTAAAGCGCATCACAGATGGCCGCAGAGTCGGCCTCAACCTTGACATCAACATTGTTAATGATTTCGATGCTGGGTTGAGCCCACTGGGCCTCTAACAATGGAGTTTTCAAATGATCGGCTGCGGGCTTCATCAAACTCGAATGAAAGGGTGCCGACACTGGCAGCAACAAGGTGCGCTTGGCCCCCAACCCTTTGAGTTGCTCGCAGGCCCGATCAACTCCTGCCCGAGTGCCGGCAATCACGGTTTGTTTGGGATCATTAAAATTGGCGGCTTCGACAATGTCGCCCTGTGCCGACACCCTCGCACACACCTCGACAATCAGCTCTGCGCTCAAGCCCAAAATAGCAGCCATCCCCCCGGCACCTACCGGCACAGCCTCTTGCATGGCTTGGGCACGAAAGCGAACCAAAGGTAGGGCTTGTGTCAAACTCAAAGCGCCTGCAGCCACCAAGGCGGTGTACTCACCGAGCGAGTGACCCGCCATCACAACAGGCGAAAGCCCAGTTTCTGACATCCAAACTCGGTAACACGCCAATGCGGCGACCAGCATCACAGGCTGGGTGTTGGTCGTAAGATCCAAGGCCTCTTTGGGCCCCCCAAAAATCAGACGACCAACGTCTTGAGCCAAGGCATCAGAAGCCTCTTGTAAAGTTTGAAGAACAACTGGGTGAGCCCCCCAAGCATCGAGCATGCCCACAGCTTGAGAGCCCTGCCCTGGAAAAACAAATGCCATTGACGTCATGGTGGGGTGATAAAGGAATTGAAAAGCGGAAAAGAATTAAAACCACGAATAATCAAGATTAAAGATCTAACAACACAGCACCCCAAGTAAACCCCCCACCCACGCCTTCTAGCAAGACTGTATCACCGGGCTTGATTTTGCCGCTGCGAACACCCACATCAAGCGCCAAGGGGATGGAGGCCGCTGAGGTGTTGCCGTGTTCGGCCAAAGTCAGAATCACTTTGGCCATATCGAGTTTGAGCCTTTTTGCGGTGCTTTGAATAATGCGAATATTGGCCTGGTGCGGCACCAACCAATCGATATCTACCTCACAACGGCCTGCTTTAGCCAAAACTTCGCGCGCGACATCCTCAAGAACCCCCACGGCCAATTTAAAGACAGCCTGACCATCCATTTTGAGCAGGGGACTGCCCGAAACTTTGCCGCCCGACACAGTACCGGGGGTGCAAAGCAAATCGGCATGGCGCCCATCGGCATGCAACTGTGTGGCCAAAATACCAGGCTGTTCACTGGCCTCTAACACCACGGCTCCGGCACCATCGCCGAACAAAACACAGGTCGTACGGTCAGTGAAATCAAGCAAACGAGAAAACACTTCGGCGCCAACGACCAGAGCCTTTCGGGCTGATCCTGAACGAATCATGCTGTCCGCAATAGTCAAAGCATAGACAAAGCCTGAGCATACGGCCTGGACGTCAAAGGCGGTTGCCCCGTGGCAGCCAAGCTTTCGTTGCAAAACACAGGCTGTCGAGGGAAACACCATGTCGGGAGTCGCTGTGGCAACGATGATCAGATCCACTGAAGAAGCATCAGAGCCTGAGGCCTGTAAGGCTTGTTGAGACGCCCCTAAAGCCAAGTCACTGGTCTGGATATGGCTGGCAGCAAAGTGACGTGCCCGGATACCAGTGCGCTCCACAATCCACTCGTCCGAAGTTTCAACCCCCTGCTGAGCCAATCGATTGACCAGCTGCGCATTGGTCAATCGATCTTCAGGCAAATATCCACCCGTGCCAGTGATGCGGGTCTGGGGGCGTAACGCAGAGTCACCCGTGCAAGATTTCATGCGGAAATGACTAACTTGGTGTTGGAGTTAACTTGCAGCGCCGCAGCGATCCGCTGATGCACCTTGTCGAGCAAGCCATGACGGGCTGCATCATAAGCGCGATTGAGGGCCTGCTCAAAAGCAAAAGCGTCGGCTGAACCGTGGCTTTTGAAGACCAAACCACGCAAACCCAAAAGAGCCGCACCGTTGTAGCGACGATGATCCACCCGCAACTTGCATCGTTTGAGCACCGGCAGGGCCACCCAAGCAGCTGCACGGGTGAACACATTGCGTGTGAATTCTTCACGGATGACATTGGCAAGCATGGCGGCCAAGCCTTCAGCAGTTTTCAGTGCCACATTGCCCACAAACCCATCACAGACCACAATGTCAGCGGTGCCCTTAAAAATATCATTGCCCTCGACATTGCCATGAAAGTTAATTTGGCCACGCGAAGCCGCCTGACGCAACAAATCAGCGGCCCGTTTGATCACCTCGCTGCCTTTGATGACCTCTTCACCAATGTTGAGCAAACCTACACTGGGCTGCTCTTTTCCCTCGACCGCAGCCACTAGGGCGCTGCCCATCAGCGCAAATTGCAGCAAATGTTCTGCAGAGCAATCGACATTGGCACCCAGATCAAGCACCGTGGTGTAACCACCACTTATAGTAGGCATGACGGAAGCAATCGCCGGCCGATCAATACCGTCAATGGTTTTGAGCAAATAACGAGAAACAGCCATGAGGGCACCCGTGTTGCCCGCAGAAACACAAGCATGGGCGGCAGCCGGGCAGGCCTCTGTGCTCTTGACTTGCGCGATAGCCACCCTCATCGAGGAGTCTTTTTTGCGACGCAAGGCAATCTCAACGTGGTCGCCCATCTCAACAACCTCTGATGCAACCACCATTTGAGTGCGCTGCCAGTGGTGAGCGCGGACTAAAACGTCTGCACGACCGACCAAAATCAGCTCGGCATCTGGGTGGGAGGAGAGGAACGCTTTGCAAGCAGGGAGGGTAACTTGAGGCCCCAAGTCACCACCCATGCAATCAACAGCAAGCCTGATGGGCTTGGCGGCGGGTGTGTCCACTGAACTCATTGCGATTCAGCCGCCTGAAGACGGCGTCAATGAATCAAGCGTCAGCTTTGTTTTTGAGGACGTTACGACCGCGGTAAAAACCAGAAGGGCTGATGTGATGACGGAGATGAACCTCGCCAGTGGTTGACTCAACAGCCAAGCCTGGCAAGGCGACTGCATTGTGCGAGCGGTGCATGCCGCGTTTGGATGGTGACTTCTTGTTTTGCTGGACGGCCATGAGATCTCTCCGAGGGTGCTGCGTGATATGTGAATCAGCATACAGGGGGTAGTGCAACGGTAGGAATTTATACCCATTAAACCTGAAGATGCTGTGTCGTCTCTAAGGGAAGGACGGACGATCTGCGATTTTGAATGGGTAAAACCGCAAGCTTTCAACTGTATCACGGCGCCAACCAGGGAGGGCTACAGAAATTTATCCTGTCAGGAAACTCCCGGCCCTAGTGTCGTGTCAAGTCACAAATGTCGGTGAGCAACGCCGCGATGCAGATCGAGGGCAAGTGAGATACCGACATTTGCGAATTGACACGACAGTAGGGGGCTGGCGAACCGACAAAACCCAAAAATCCAAAGTCCTGTGGCCGCCATGCGATGGGACTGTGTTGCGGCGACGCCCATGCGTGCCCCAGAGTCACAAGTTGAACGTATTTCAGGTCAAAATCTGTTCATGTTTGCTTATTTCGAATCGCTGGTGCGTCCCACACAGCCGCCCCCAGGGCCTCCGCCGACGGGCTTGTTGGCGTTTTACTGGCACTTCGTGCGGCAAACTCGGGGCTTGTATGCCGCCATGTTTGCCACGGCTTTGGCGGTGGCCTGGGTTGACACGCTGGTGCCAGTTTTTATCGGCAAACTGGTCGGCCTGATGGCGCAGACTGATCGAGTCGCCGCCTTGCGAGATGCGATGCCCTTGCTTTTAAGCATGGGGGTGTTGGTGCTGTTGGTACGCCCTTTGGTTTTATTGCTCGACAGCCTGCTCCGACATAACGCGGTGGTCCCGGGGGTCACGGGCTTGATTCGCTGGCAAAGCCACTGGCAAGTTATCAGGCAGGGCTGGCCTTTTTTTCAGAATGATTTTGCAGGGCGCATTGCCAATCGAGTCATGCAAACCTGCAACTCATTGCGAGAGTCAGTGATAGGGAGCATTCGAGCAGTTTGGTACATCACGGTTTATGGCAGCAGTGCTTTGGTCTTGATGGCATGGTCAGATTGGCGATTGGCGATTCCCACGGCCATTTGGTTTTTTAGCTACGCGCTTTTTTTGTACTATTTTGTACCGCGCATGCGCGACCTTGCCAAACTCAGCTCCGAGCAGCGCTCCATGGTCATGGGCCGAGTTGTCGACAGTTACACCAATATTTTGACTGTCAAATTGTTTGCCCGGCTGCGAGACGAAGACACTTACGTGCGCCAGGCCATTGAAGACCACACACTCGCTATCGCGGCTCATATGCGGTTGATTACGCAGTTCATGACCACACTATCTGTCATGAACGCCATACTTTTGGTGGGCACCGCCTCAATAGGAATTTGGCTTTGGCAGCAGGGACAAGTAGACGCAGCCACTGTGGCGACAGTCTTGCCTTTAGCGTGGCAAATCGCTAACGTCGCAGGATGGGTGAGTTGGGAGGTCAGCGGCATCTTTGAAAACATTGGCGTGGTCCAAGAAGGCATGGAAACAATCGCTGTACCACACACGTTGCTGGATGCGCCCAATGCCCCAGAACTCAAAGTGCTGCGAGGTGAAATTTGTATTGAACAGCTCACCTTCACTTACGGTCGAAGTGATGGAAAAAAAGTCTTAGACGGATTGAATTTGGTGATTCGACCCGGCGAGCGGGTGGGACTGGTGGGCCGATCTGGCTCGGGCAAGTCGACCTTGGTCAATTTGCTTTTGCGATTTCACGAGCTCGAGCAAGGCCGAATTTTGATTGATGGACAAGATATCGCCAAAGTCACTCAAGAGAGTCTGCGCGCCGCCATGGGCATGGTCACGCAAGATACCTCACTGCTGCACCGCTCAATTTCAGCCAACATTGGCTATGGGGCTCCGAGTGCCACTCTCGCAGAGATTGAGGCAGCCGCGCGCAAGGCTCAAGCCCACGGGTTCATCATGGAACTGCAGGATTGGCAAAACCGCACAGGCTTTGAGGCCCATGTCGGAGAGCGGGGCGTCAAACTCAGCGGTGGTCAACGCCAACGCATTGCCATCGCACGAGTGGTATTAAAAAACGCACCCATTTTGATTCTCGATGAGGCCACCTCAGCCCTGGACAGTGAAGCCGAGCTGGCCATCCAAGAGCAGTTGCTAAGCTTAATGGAGGGCAAAACCACCATTGCCATTGCACATCGGCTGTCAACCATCGCCAGGATGGATCGCCTAGTGGTACTGGACCAGGGGCGAATCATGGAGCAAGGCACCCATGATGAACTGCTGGCCCAAGGAGGCCACTATGCAGCCCTGTGGCGCCATCAGTCAGGTGGCTTTTTACCCTACAGCACGAATCAAAAAGAACCCCAAGCATCGGCGCCATGGACGGATACCCCCATTGAAATACTTGCCTTTGAGCAAACCCAAGACGACACACCGCAAAGTGTCTGAGCAGAGATCTCGAATCAGAATGTGATGAGGACTATACCCATTCAACCTGAAGATGCTTTGTTCATGGATCGTTTGGGCTGTGGGGATGCGAGGCGCACAGCACAGCAATACAATTTGTTGATTGTTTTGCGCGGCACAATAAATTAACACACGCAAAATCAATACCCATAAATTATCACCAAAGAGAACAACGATGACAGACGCAACAAGAGAGAGAGAGCAGAAACTCCGCCAAGTCATCGTTAGTGGAGCGACTGGATTTGTGGGTCAGCATGTAGTTCCGCTGCTTCTCAACAACAACTTCCAAGTCGTAGCAACAGCCAGAGACCCCAATAAAGCAGCACAATTTGATTGGTTTAAAGATGTTCAGTTCATTGCCTCAGACTTTCACAAAGTCAGCACAAAATTAACAATTGAAAATGGTGCTGGACTCATACACCTTGCGTGGCAAGGTCTGCCCAACTACCAATCTCTTTTTCACTTTGAAGACAACCTGCCATTCAACTATCGATTTGTAAAGTCTCTTGTATTAAGTGGAGTTCGTCACGTTTTAATCACAGGCACCTGCTTTGAATACGGATTACAGAACGGGGCAATCCCATCAAATGCAGACACAGCACCAAACAATCCGTATGCTTTAGCAAAAGACTTTTTACACAAGCAGCTTCAATTCTTGACAAAAGAACATCCTTTTTGCCTTCAATGGGCACGCCTTTTCTATATGTATGGAAAAGGACAAAGCCAAAAATCAGTGCTTTCACAGTTAGACATTGCCATCAAAAATAAAGACTCTGATTTCAATATGAGTGGCGGCGAGCAACTGCGAGACTATTTGCCTGTTGAAGCAGTAGCACAACAACTTTTAGACTTATTTAAAAGCGGCAGCCCTGGAGCCGTTAACATTTGTAGTGGTCATCCAATCTCTGTTAGACGTTTAGTCGAAGAGCGAATCAGTGAGCAGGGCTCAAAAATAAAGCCCAATCTCGGCCACTACCCCTATACAGATTATGAACCAATGGCATTTTGGGGCGTGCGCGATATTGGCGAAACAATTCTATTACCAGTGCTTCCGAATGCCCCATTAAAGTCAAAGGATTCAAGACAAGCGTTAGCACCAATGCGCCTGCGTGTTAACAAAGAATTGAATTTCTTGGAAAACGAAGCATTTAACCAAAGTTTGATTGATTACAGTGAAGACTATGAAAACAGTCAAGCACATTCAATTAAGTTTAAAAATCATATGGCAGCCGTTTTAACAATATTAAAACGAGAGCTGCCAAAAGGAAGCATGATTGTGGAGGTGGGGTGCGGGAAAGGAGACTTTGTCGAGATGATTGAAGCCGACAAATACTTCAACATCAAAGGCTACGATGCATCTTATGACGGGGATAATAAATTAATTGAAAAACGCTATCTAAACAGCGCCGACAATATTTCAGCTGACATTGTCGTTTTGAGGCATGTTCTCGAGCATATCCCACAACCTTATGATTTCTTATGGATGCTCAAAGCAATCTTCGGCAGTGCAAAAATTTATATCGAAGTGCCAAACCATGACTGGATTATTTCAAATAAAACATTTTTTGATATAACATATGAGCACGTAAACTACTTCTCTCAGCAAGCCCTAAGGGCACTCTTTGATCAACAAAAAACCACGCATGGTCTTTTATTTGATGATCAATACCAGTACATTATATCGAACATCCCATCACTCAATCCAAAATTCAATCAGCACTATAAATCCAAAGATTGGAAATTTGTTTCGTTCAACGATATGTTCCCTGATATATTAAAGGACATCAAAAGAATCGATGAGATGACAAGAAATCGCTCTGTATTTTTATGGGGCGCTGCAACAAAGGGCTGCCTTTTCCTGGCTCATTGCGCATTTCATAAGCGATTGCTTGATAAATTACAGTTTGCAATTGACCAGAACCCGAATAAGATAGGCAAGTACCTGCCAGTCTCACTCGTGGAAATCAAGTCTAAGCAAAACTTTTTTGCTGTGGCGAAACCAGGTGATGCCCTAATAATTTCAAACCCCGCATACAAAAACGAAATAGAAGCAGAATTAAAGGCCGTTGGACTTGATAAAATTCTGATAGAAACACTTTAATACTGAAAAGTCAAACATGAACGAAGAATAAATTTGTTGTAATCAATGCCTCAGCGTATTTAGTCAACAAGAAGAAATCGCCCAACTCTAATTTTGCGCTCAGCCTTTATCAGGCGAAATTACCCTTCGGGTCTTGAGGTCCTGATCAAGCTGATTCGACAGAGCAGCAGGCGGCGTGAAAACGGATCGGGTCGCGAACCCTTGAGAACTTCAAAGCAGTGCCGTAGAGTTACCGGTTGCGCTTGCGCCATACGCTAGCCAGCCAGGGCTGTTGCTCGAGAGGTAAGCCCGGCGGACGGTAGAAGTGATCCAGCTCGTCAAAGCCGGCGGCTGTCACCAAGCCGCGCCAGGTTGGCCAGTCGTGAAATGCGCCGTAGCGCTCGCCATTGCAGCCCTCTTGGCCGTCGCCGTGCGGGTTGGAGCTGAACAGCACGCCATGCGGCCGCAGGCAGGCCTGCAGTTGTTGCAGCACCTGGGGTAGCACCTGAGAAGGCACATGAAACAGCGCGGCATTCGCAAAAACCCCGTCGTAGCGCTGCGCGGGCAGTTCGAGGTGCAGGAAGCTCTGCTCCAACACCTCGCAGCCGCTGTGGACCCGTGCAAGCGCTGCTGCCCTGGGAGCGCCCTCCAAGCCCACGGGGCGGTGCCCCAGCGCCTTGAAAGCCTGTAGGTCGCGCCCGGGTCCGCAACCGAAATCCAGCAGATCAAAGGGTGCAGGCCCGGGAATATGCTTCAGCAGGGCCTCGATGTTCTGGCTGACATCGTGGTCGCGCGTGCCTTCCCAGTAGCTCTGGGCGTTCTGCTCGTAGTGCGCCACGGTGCGCGCGGCGATTTGTTGGAGGTCTTCGGAACTTAATGTCATACCCTATCATTTCATACGACGCCATCCTGGTACGAAACACCGGATGCGAGCCGCCTTCAGCCCCGGAGTTCGACACTTCCAGGGTCATTTTCCAACATAAGCGCTTAGTCGGGTCATATAAATCAAGCACTTGCGCGCGACACGAGTGCCATTTTTCAACTATTTTGTAGTGCCAATTTATGACATTTATGTAGTTTTTAACC
>JANMEO010000122.1:0-17624 GCA_031376995.1 Burkholderiales bacterium | reverse complement strand
GCACCCAGCCCCTGCATTATTTTGCAGGCCCGGCGACTGCCACCCTGCTCCTCTCCAGCAGCGGCGGCTACGGCTTCCTGGCCAGCGTCGAGACCATGACCTCCCGGCCCAAGGCGGGCAAGGCCTTCATCAGCTGCGCCGAGGGCGAATCCATCTGCAAACCCTCACATGCATCAGGCACATCTGGCAGCACACCGCTTAACCCGGCCACCCACGTGGCGTGTGCATCAACGGCTGGCCGAATCCTGACGTTTGAAATCACAGAACTCAAACAAATGGCAGGCGGCGGGCGCGGCCTGATGCTGATCGATCTGGACGACAAAGACACCCTGGCAGGCGCAGCGGCCTACACCCGCAGCATACGCATCAGCGGCATTGGCCGTGGCGGCAAGGCACGTGACGAAACGCTGGAAATCCGCAGCCTGAATAACGCCAGAGCCGCGCGTGCCCGTAAGGGTAAGGCGGCTGATTTGGGCTTCAAACCAACGTCTGTGACCCGGGTGGAGTGATTTTTAGGGGTTTTAGGGCATAAAAAGTGCCTCAAAACCAATAAATACATGCGTAAGCAGCTATGAATTATGTAGCAACCGGTAGCCGCGCCCGAATCAGCCCTATCCATGGGTCTTGGTGCAAAGTAGATGGCGGGGGAAAATTGGAGTCGCCCCAGACTCCAATCAATCGGCGAGAGTCTTCGGAGTTTGCCTCCTCGAAGAACGCGTTCAGCGTCAAGCTAGGCTTGGTGACCAGACCGAAATATCCTGAACATTTGTCCAGACACTACGATCACTGAATTGAGTTATCCCCGTTCGCTACTGCTTAAAAACCCTTGACTATCCCTAAACGCGCACTGCCCCAACTGCTGAAACTCGCAGCGGCCTTGTCTTTGGGGGCTGCTGTGTCGCTCGGCATCACCCGTTTTGCCTACGGCCTGCTGCTGCCCGCCATGCGTGCTGACTTGGCATGGAGCTACACGCTGGCAGGGGCAATGAACACGCTCAACGCTGCGGGCTATCTGCTGGGTGCGCTGGTCACGCCGTGGCTGCTGCGGCGCTTCCAACCAGTATCGGTGCTGGTGCTGGGCAGTTTGCTGGCCAGTATTTTCATGGCGGGCAGCGGGTTTTTTGTCGATGCACCGTCGCTGCTGGTGCAGCGGTTGCTTGCAGGTGTGGCCAGTGCGCTGGTGTTTATTGCTGGCGGATTGCTGGCCGCGCGCCTGGGTGCGCTGGCTCCCCGGCACATGGGGCTGCTGCTGGGCGTGTATTACGGCGGCACCGGCCTGGGCATCGTGCTGTCGGCCCTGCTGGTGCCTGTCTTGCTGCAAGCGGCCAGTCGCTTGCCGCACAGCTGGGCGTGGGCCTGGTGGGCGTTGGCGGCGTCGTGTCTGCTGGCCACCTGCGTGCTGGGATGGGTGGCGCGGCCTGCGGGTCCTTTGGTCAAGGTCTTGATGGTGCCTGCGGCTGGTGGCGCTCAAACCGCGCCGCCGCGGCATTTTAAGTGGCGTGACTTTGCGCCCGGCCTGGTGGGCTACCTGCTGTTTGGCACGGGCTACATCGGCTACATGACCTTTGTGGTGGCCCTGCTCAAAGAGCAGGGCGCTGCGCCGCAGGCCATCGCGGCTTTTTATGCATTGCTCGGTATTGCGGTGATGGCATCGTCGCGCGTCTGGGCAGGTTTACTCGACCGATTCAAGGGCGGGCAGGCGATGGCCGTGCTGAATGCGCTACTCGGCTGTGCCACGGTACTGCCAGCCGTTACCAACATGTGGCCGCTGGTGTTGCTGTCCGGGGTGATGTTTGGCGGCGTCTTTTTGTCAATCGTGGCCAGTACCACGGCGCTGGTGCGCCACAACCTGCCGCAAAGCCAGTGGGCGGCAGGCATCAGCGCTTTCACCATCGTGTTTGCTGCAGGCCAAATCGTGGGGCCTGCAGTGGTGGGCTGGATAGCCGATGGGCTGGGGGCGGGGAATGACCTGGCAGGTTTGCAGCGAGGCTTGATTTTTTCAGCGGGAGCGCTGTGGCTGGGTGCGGTGGTTTCCTTGCAGCAGCGGGCGCTGCGCGACTGACGCGCTGTGCAGTCCGGCAAAGGGTGGGGCTGATTTATTTCACCATTCGCCTCTCATTTTTTGCAATATGGAAAATAAAGATGCTGCACTGCAAGATAATTTCTCAATATAAGAAATTAAATTTCACATCGTAAATTAAAAATCATAAGTTGTTGATTTTATTGAATTAAATAAATTGTCTTATATAAGACATAAGAGCTGAATAACTCTTGTAGAAGACTTAGAATTTGTCATCGCTTCCATACGGCGGCGCAATTTTTGCATCTTTCTTTTCTGTTTTTAAACCAAGGAGTTCACCATGCCCCAAACCCTCAATGACCAACTGACCCGTGAGCAGCAAATCGCTGCACTTGAAAAAGACTGGGCCACTAACCCCCGCTGGAAGGGTATCAAGCGCGGTTACAGCGCGGCTGACGTGGTGCGCTTGCGCGGTTCCTTCCACATCGAGCACACACTGGCACGCCGTGGTGCTGAAAAGCTGTGGGACCTGGTTCACAACGAGCCGTACGTGAACTGCCTGGGTGCTCTCACCGGTGGTCAGGCCATGCAGCAGGTCAAAGCCGGCGTCAAAGCCATCTACCTGTCGGGCTGGCAAGTCGCCGCTGACAACAACAGCTACGCATCCATGTACCCAGACCAGTCGTTGTACCCGGTTGATTCGGTGCCTACCGTGGTGGAGCGCATCAACAATACCTTCCGCCGTGCGGACGAAATCCAGCATTCCAAAGGCATTGATGAAGGCGACAAAGGCTACATCGATAACTTCGCGCCCATCGTGGCCGATGCGGAAGCTGGTTTTGGCGGCGTGCTCAACGCATTCGAGTTGATGAAAGCCATGATCAAAGCCGGCGCGGCTGGCGTCCACTTTGAAGACCAGTTGGCTTCGGTCAAAAAATGCGGCCACATGGGCGGTAAGGTTTTGGTGCCTACCCGAGAAGCTGTTGCCAAACTCACAGCCGCTCGTTTGGCAGCCGACATCATGGGCGTGGCAACGATCTTGATTGCCCGAACTGACGCCGAAGCTGCCGACTTGATCACCAGCGACGTCGATGACAACGACCGCAGCTTTATCACCGGCCAGCGCACTGTCGAGGGCTTTTACCGCACACGCCATGGCCTAGAACAAGCCATCAGCAGGGGTTTGGCCTATGCGCCTTATGCAGACATGGTTTGGTGCGAGACGGGTAAGCCTGATTTGGCATTTGCCCAAACCTTTGCCGAAGCCATCCAACGCAAGTTCCCGGGCAAGCTGCTAGCCTACAACTGCTCGCCGAGCTTCAACTGGAAGAAAAACCTTGACGACAACACCATCGCCAAGTTTCAACGCGAGTTGGGCGCCATGGGATACAAATTTCAGTTCATTACCTTGGCAGGTTTCCACAGCCTCAACTACGGGATGTTTGACTTGGCGCATGGTTACGCCCGCAGCCACATGTCCGCTTTTGTTGAATTGCAAGAGCGCGAGTTTGCCGCTGCCGACAAAGGTTTTACAGCTGTCAAGCATCAGCGCGAAGTAGGTACCGGATACTTTGACGCCGTGAGTACCACGATTGAGAGAGAGGCCTCCACGGCCGCACTCAAAGGCTCGACCGAGGATGAGCAGTTTTTGGACAATACCCACTGAGCGATTGGCCCCAGCACACTGGGGGCAGAGGGCCAGGGGCAGGGGGCGGTCAAGGTTTCTTGATCAAAACGCCAAGCGGGGCTTTTTAATCTCCATTTTGGGAGACAATATACCCTTCCGAACTGAAGATGCCGAGTTGCTGGGCCGTTTGGGAAACGGGTCTGCGGCGTTGCAAATCCTCGCCCTATCAACGGATAGGGCTGCGGTTTGCGCCTTGCACCCCCATTCCCCAAACAACCCATCAACCCAGCAACCCAGCATCTTCAGTTCCGATGGGTATATAAGATTAGCAGTTCGGTGAAACTCAAAGTTCAGCCCATTCGCATTGCACTTAGGGTGCATTAGGCGAGCATTTTGCAAACAGGCTGATCGATTAAGTTCGCCACAATCAGGGGGCTGAGCCAGACCATCAAGGTGCAAGTGGCTTCAATTCCGCAAGCCACTTGGCTTGCCTGGCAGCCCCCAAAAAGGATTAGGCAGTATGAAGGGTGTTAAATTGAGAGCGGCGATTTTGGCCGCTGGCACGTTGTTCAGTGCTCCGGGCTGGTCTGTCATGCCAACCCCTCACTTCGAACATCGCGCTGTGGTTTTTGCTGAGGGCAGCGCCAGCCTGTCACGCCAAATGCAGGGTGCTATTCAGTCACTGGCCCCTCAGATTGGCGATGTGCCGGTGACCATTGTGGGGCGTGATGATGAGGGTGCTGCTTCGCCTCAACTGGCTCAGGCCCGCGCCAAAATGATCAGTGCCGCGTTGCGTGCGGCTGGCGTGGCCCGGTCCAATATGCTGCTCACCGTCGAGCACAGGCAAGCATCCCTGGCCAGTCAGCGGCCAGATTCGCAAATCAGTTGGACGCCTCAAGCCCAACACACCTCAGCCCATCCTGGCCCCAAAGAGCGCCAATCAGCCCTTCAACCGGGCGCAAGCTCACTCCCTCTGGCCCTGGGCCGTGCTACTCCTGCTTCTGACAAGCCTTTTGTTGAGATCATCCCCGTAGCGCCGATTGCGGCCCTGGCAGGAGGTCAAACCGAGCCCCCAGTGATGCATTGGGAGGTAAAAACGTCAGACGTCACGCTTCTTCGAACACTGGAGCGTTGGGCGCTTGATGCTGGTTACAAGCTCAAATGGGACGCCGCCAAAAACTTTCTCATCGGTGCCTCCGATATTTACACCGGGTCGTTTGAAGACGCCCTACAGGCCGTCCTGTCATCTGCTGGCATTCGCTTGTCTGACTACCCCCTCGAGGCTTGCATTTATAGCAATACCCCGCCCCTGGTGCGAATCACTCGCCAGGGAGATCAAGTGCGCGAGTGCGGCGCCTTGAATGCCACGGCACCCTGAGAAAGTTCCTAGCACAGGCCCCCTCAAAAGACCGAAGTTGAATTCATGAATACGTTGTTTCAAGCACCCCTGGTGCTGATGGTGTGTGCCTTCTTAGCAACCTTCTCCGGTTGCTCAACCCCCCAACTTCAAAAACACATCAGCGCTGATCAGCATGCAGTGGTTGAGTCCGTCTTGCCGGGTCGCCCCGGAGCTGTTGGCAAGAATGCAGCCGCTGCTGTGGCTGGCGGTGCTGCTGACGCAGATCGGCGTGCGGCCGAGCAAGCGGCCCAGGTTGTCTTGCGCCGGGCCAGCAGGCCCTGGGTGGCGTCAGTTTCAGTCCCGATGGGGTCAGGAGAGAAGCTGCCCTCAGTTTTTCAAGAGCCTGTGCACCTTAATTTTGATGATGCACCTTCAGGTGGCAAAGTCAGCTTGCGTTTGGTCGCCGAACGTATCACAGCAGCTACTTCAGTACCGGTCAGAATCAAGTCAGATGTCTTGACCTCAGCACCGCCGCAAGCCCTGCCAGCACCCTTACCGGCTAGCAGGGCACTTCCCTTGCTGGGTGCCACAACGGGTGCCCCTGGGGGCTTGTTGCCCGAGACCTCAGCAGCTTTGGTCAGCGCCCCGAGCGCTGCAGCTGTGCCCCTTACCTTTCAAAGAGAGGCCAACTTAGAGGGCATTTTAATGCGCTGGGATGGCACCCTTGAGGGTTACCTCAACCACATGACTGACCTCACCAATTTGTCTTGGGAATACCGCGAGGGCGTGATCGTGATTGAGCGTTTGCGTACTGAATTCTTCGAGATCGCCTCGCTGGACAATGAGACCAGCTACGCTATGGGGTTGAGCGCCACCGACCAAGGCATGAGCAGTGGTGCTGCTGGCGGGGCACAGGGCGCCATGGGTGGCAATGCTCTGACCGATGTCTCCGAAAAAGGAAAATTCAACTTTGTCGCGACCATATTGGCCACAGTGAACCAAATCATCAAAGATGTGCCAGGCTCTCACGCCATACGTTCCGAGGGGTCAGGGCGCCTCGCCGTGACCACCAGCAAAGAAGCCATGAGCCAAGTTCGCGGTTTCTTGCGGGCAGAAAACGCCTCCATGCTGCGCCAAGCTCAAATTCAATTTGATATCTACTCTGTGCGCACTCGAGAGGGCAACGAGCGCGGTGTTGACTGGACCGTGATGTTAACCTCACTGAGCGAGGCGCTGGCTTTCAAGTTTCAATCACCTGATCGCATGTTGGGTTCGAAGCAAGGGGTCGGTTTCTCGGTGTTAACGCCCACAGAGCCAGGTGCCTCGCCTCGGTTTGCGGGTTCTGAAGCCATGCTCAAGCTATTGAGTCAACAAGGCGTGGCCACTCAGCACCGACCTGTCAGCTTGTTAACCCTCAACCGCCAATGGGCACGCAAGGCGTCGCTGGGTTCTCAGGGCTACGTGAGCGAGACAACCCCTGGATCAGCCTCATCATTCGGTGGTGGCGGCGGCGTCCCGGGCATCAAAACAGCCACTATCACTACGGGTGACCGCTACTTGGCCCAACCCTACATTTTAGACAACAACACGATTGTCCTTAAATTTGGCATTGGTTTAAGCTCATTGGTTGAGCTGGTGTCTTTTGTGGCTTCCGGAAGCGCTGCTGATGGTCAAAAAGTTCAAATTCCCCAGACAACCCAGATCATTGACCAGTCTACGGTCGCTCTCAAGTCGGGGCAGGTGCTCGTGATCACGGGCCTGAGCCGGATGATCACCAGTGACGACAAGCAAGCCCTGACTGAAGATGCGCCCATGGCCACCGGCGGCAGCAAACTGCTTCGCCGAGAGCAAGAAGACTTCATTATTTTTGTTCGACCCACCATTCTCTGAGGTTGTCATGGCCATCGAACGAATCATTGGCCAGTCCAGTTTGGGGCCGCTATTGGGTGGTTTGGACTGGCGCCCGCCTTTCAACGGGACTCATTCGACCCGTTCGTTGCACGAAGCCAGAAGTCATACCGATTCGACGCACTATGCCATGCTCGAAGCCTACGGATTGACGCGCTACGGGCTGTTCAAGCCTCGGCCATCAGAAGCGCTCCTTAAGCTGCCAAAGGGGGTGTTGTCTGCCGCCGCATGTTTCGCCCATTTGGTGGGCGCACAAGCACCCAATGCGGCACTGGTTCTACCAGTCGACTCTTGCGATGAACGTGAAGAGCAAAAATACCTGGTGGTGGTGCTTGACGACGGGGTGCCTCACATAGACACAGTGGTCACCGAGATATCAGCACGTGACACCATTGGCAGTGAAGAGCGCCCGATGTGGGCATTCAGCCGCGCCAAGTATCCCAACTGCGAGGTGGTGAACCACGAGTGGCTGGCAGGCGCTGGTTCTCGAGGCACCAAAATTCAGGCCATTCCTGTCAACCCTTGGCCTGCCCTTGTACTGCTGGGGCTGGTGCTCATGATCTTGGGTGGTTTTTGGGGCTACCAAAGGGTTCAAAAGGCTGAACAAGAGCTTCGCCTGGTACAAGCCGCTGCAGCTGCAGATCCAACCCCCAAGTACTTGACAGCGCTTGCGACGCAGTCGGCACAAAGTGCCACACACCGCGCAGACCTTGTCAGCGGATTACACCAATTGTTTCAGCTTGATGTGGTGATCCCGGGCTGGAAGCTCTCTGGCGTTGAATGCAGTGCCAGCACGCAACGCTGTGCGCTGAGGTGGGCGCGGCTGGGCGGCACTTTGGATGACGTTCAAAAAGCCTTGCCTGACCACGAGTTGGTTGCCATCACCAGTGCGGGGGGCCCAGAGGTTCCCTTGCTTGATGCTGTGGCTACCCAGCATCGATGGCCCATTCAAAGAGAGTCTCTTTCCAAGGCGATGCCTCAATTGCTGGGTTTTGATACGGCGATGCAAAGTGCTTTTCCCTTATTCCAGGTATGGCGCACAGCGGGTCTTGCGGTTGAAGTGAAGCCCCCCAGGCTTTGGCCGCTGGTGCCCTCCATCCCAGCCACTTTCAACCACCCTTCAGCGGTGCGAAGCGGGCAGTTTTTAGTCGGCAGCATTCCTGCCCCCTTCGTTCAAGAAGTGATCGAGTCAGCACCACCCTGGGTTCAATGGGAGCGCATCGGCATTGTGCTGGGTGGTGGCTCAGATGCCAGTCGATTGAGCTTCAACGTATCCGGAAATTACTATGTATCAAGCCAATAAGATGAAGCTTTATTTATCAAGAGCTGCATTGAACTTCTGCGGTCTTCGTCTTGGGCATTTGCACACCATGTGTATCATCGTCGGCCTTGCTTGGGGTTTCAGTGGCCTGGTGCAAGCGCAAACCATTCTCGATTACAGCCGTGTGCAGCGGGCAGTTCTGGAGGCAGAGATGGCCAAAAACAGCGCCAAAGCGCTGGGACTTGCATCTACCCCAGCCGTGTTGAGTCAGTCCCCTCCATGGAACCCTGGGTCCCCATCAGCAAGGCCGCCCCCGACCGATTCAACGTATTCACCGCCTCCTTTGATGGTAAATGGGGCCATTGTTCTGGCATCGCGAGCCTTGGCTGAGGTACAGGTGGCTGGAGTCTCTCATTACTTGAGTGAAGGCGATCTGGTCCCCGGCACGCATTGGTCGGTCTCTCAAATATCGGCAAGGCAGGTGACCCTGGCCCAGGGTCGCCCAGGCAAACGCCCCTATCTGACGCGCAGCTTTCAGTTGCCCTTTGACCCTAAAAATATCAGTCCCAATCGGACACTCAAGCGGGGTCAATGATTGCAGAGATAGGCCCGCCGTTTTCAAGCCCCGCTCATCCAACCATCGTTTTCAAGTTGACAGATGTTTTTTTTCAAGAAGTCCAGCCTGGCGATTAAAGGCCCTGACACCCTGCCTTTGAATGCACACTCATTGCAGCAAGTATTGGGTAGCATTCAAAAATATGGCGTGGGTGACGAAGATTCAAGTCACGGGCGTGGCATCAAATACCCTGAGCTGACCCTTGAAGCTGAGGCCTCCCGGGTCCAGCCCACGATATCTGTCGATAGCAAACCAGCCCCCACCCTAGAACGCTATGGTGATTTGCCTGAGTACCTGTCCATTCTCACTCATGGGGTTGATGCGCTCTATCCCCTCGAGCTCGAATGGCAAAAGCGCCTGATCGCCTTAGATACTGGGGGTCGACGGGCCGTGATTTTGCGCTCGGTCATGAGCACAGCCGAACTCAACACGTTGTGGCCTCAGTTGAAGGCGCTGCAGGGCACCTTGCGAGCTCGTGGGTATCGTGTCACCGAAGTGCTGGTGGCTCACGCCAGCGTCTTGAGCGACATTATTCGCAATGCTGGCCGTATGACCCGATTAAGCAGCCGCGGTGAACCACTGCGCTTATTTGAGCGCTGGATTGAACTGGGTGTCAATGCGGGTGCAACTGATGTGCACATTGATGTCAAAGGCAACCTTGCACAAGTGCGCGTGCGGGTTGATGGCAGCCTGGCTCCGCTGGCCGATGAGCATGCAGGCCTGTACACACGCAAAGATGCCATCGATGCCATCGCTGCAGGCTACAACAGTACACGAAAAGGCAACAACAACAGCCAATTTGACGAAGACAAATTTGTTGACTGCATGTTAGACCTGAACCTGAATAACGTTTCTGGTCAGATTCGCTATCAAAGCCAAAAAGGCAGGCTGGGTCCTAAAGTGGTGTTGCGTATTTTGCGCTGCGGCGAAGATAATCAAATCACCTTTGAGCGTGCCGGCTATGCCAAGGCACACCTCAGGCTGCTGCGTGAGGCGGCACGCGCTGGCAAGGGTCTCGTGCTGATTGCTGGTGAAACAGGGTCCGGAAAATCTACCAGCCTCAAGTGCTTTATTGAGACTTTGCCCAATCTTGCCCGAAAAGCCATTTATACCGTTGAAGACCCCATCGAATACGAAATCAAAGGTGCCCATCAAATCGAAGTCAAGCGCGTCATCGACGACGATGCCGAAACCAACCGCCGTTATGCCGAGGTCATGCGCTCCATACTGAGATCAGACCCCGACGGGGTCATGATGGGTGAAATGCGTGACAAGCTAACGTCGATGTTCTTGCTGCAAATTGCCGAGACAGGCCATTTGGCCATGGGCACGCTGCATGCGCACTTGATCAGTAACATGATTCCCCGCCTGACCAACGACCAAATTGGCTTGTCTCGGCAAGCCCTCACAGGCCCCAATATTCTCAATCTCTTGGTTTTTCAGGCGCTGGTGCCCAGGCTGTGTCCCGCATGTTCCCTCACCACCTCGGTAGCTATTCACAGTGAACCTGAAGTCAAAGAGATCGAAGCGCTCTTACGAACCAAATTCAAGCTGCCCACCGAGCGATTGCGTTGGGAGCAACCCTTTGGTTGTAGCGCTTGCAACGGTCGAGGCACCCAGGGCAAGACCATCGTTGCCGAGATGTTTCAACCTGATCGAGTTTGGCTCACAGCAGTTCGAGCCAATGCAGACTACGACGCCTTGCTTCACTACCGCAGTTTTTCAGATGGTGACTTTTTAAGCGACAACATGACCGGTAAAACCGTTTTTGAACATGCGATTTGGAAGGCGCTTCAAGGCCTGATCGATGTGCGGCGCTGCGAAGAGTTTGAGTCTTTTTCTCGGTATGAGTTTTTGGGGTCAACATCGTGATGACATTGAACGGCCTCTGGCCTGGCACCAACCTGACTTTGTGGTGGTTTCAATGTCAGCGGGCAGACTTTTATCGTGATTTGGCTGAGATGTTTCGGCGCGCAGACTCTTTGTTGGGGTTTCTCGAGGGAGAGATTGCCATCGCCCAGCGCACGGGGGATAGGTCGAAAATATTTGCGCTCAGGCGCATCTTAGAGCGATTTCAAAAGGGCCATAACGCGGGTCGCATTGGCTATCTGCTCGAAGACGTGATGCCGCGCAGTGACGCGATGATGCTTGTCGGTGTTGACCGTGCAGCAGACAAATCAGCCGCCTTTGTTGCACTGGCTGATGCCGTCGACAACCAAAATGAAATGAAAAAGCTGGTCTTTGGCTACGCGGCCCTTCCGGCCTTGATGCTGCCCATGTGCTTTGTCCTCATCGGCATCTTGAGTCGCATCGTCATCACGATTGAGCAAAGCACTCCTGCCTACATTCAAGCAGAACTTTGGAGTGGCTTTAACGGCTTAGCTCGCTTCATTGCCAGCTTCATTTCCCAGCACGGCACATGGTCCATGATCTTGTTCCTGGGGTTTTTGAGCCTGGCGTTGATGTCCCTGCCAAGATGGTGCGGCCCCCTCAGACTCCGGCTTGAATCGTGGCCCCTATTCAGCCTTTATCGTGATTACCAAGTGGGTTTGCTGTTCACCTCTTTGGCCATGTTGCTTAAAACAGGCGGGACCTTGAAATGGGCCATCGAAGACCTCTCCCAAAGCACCTCGACGTGGCTGCGATGGCATTTGCTTCGAGTGCTCAGTGCTCTTGATGACGACCCTAATGCTGTGATCGAGGCTTTCAGCCGTGGCTTGCTCTCCCCGCACCTGCAAGCACGTGCTGCGGCCCTCAGTCGATCAGCGCCCACATTTTCTGATGTCTTGATTGAGCTGGGAACCAAAGAAGGTCCACGGGTGCTGGCTCGCGTCAAAGCAACAGCTTGGATGGCCAATGTCGCCACGGTTGGGTTGATTGGTGTTGTGGCGGCCGTGATGGGCCTGGCATCCATCACTGTGCCTGGACGGTTTGCGAGTCTGATGCAGCCCAACACCAGCCTCACGCTCAAAATGGCTCATGAGGCCAAGCGCCTGCCGCGTCAATCCCCGCCCTGAAATTTGCAACCCCCAAGAGAAGTCATCATGAAAAAATTACCATCTGTTCAAAACTGCAGCGCTCAAAGCCAAAAAGGCAATGCATTGCTCTATTCCATGCTGGCTTTGGTCTTGGGGGGCATTGGCGTGGCCGTCGGGGTTCAGCAATACCAAGATGCCGAGCGATCCGCCTCCGTGCAGTCGACGGTCGGCGAGGTCAACACCATCATCGGCGCAGCCAAGCAAAACTTTGGCCAATATGGCTATGATGGCTTGACCACGGCCATTGCGGTAGGGAGTCAGGTGATTCCACAGTCCATGGCAAATGGCGTTGAGGCGGTCAATCGATTTGGTCAACCTGTCAATTTGGTGTTAACGACGCCAGGATCTGGGACAGCCACATTGACCTACGAAGGGGTTCCCTCTAATGTCTGCACCAGCGTTGTCAATGGCACGCAGGCACTGGCGCGTGCGGTGACAGTCGGGACCTCAGCAGCCAAGCCTTTGGACGGTTTGGTCAATTTGGCAGAGTTAGCCACAGGGTGCACGTCGAGATCGGCAGTCACGATTGCCTGGACCATCGGCCGAACCTAGAGTGCTCTTCGCGCAAAAGTGTTCTGCGCGCCATTCCTCACTATGCCTGGCAGCCTTTCGCACTTGCTGGGCTACCCAGCGTGAATACGTATCCTCGTGGGTTCAGCGCACGTTCCACTCACGAACAATGAAGCCGAGAGGCCATTGCGCGTTCGGGTGCTCAAACACAAAATCTCCAGGCCCACGTATTCGCGTCGAGGTGATCATTTCATTGCCCGAGGCTCCAGCGCCTACGAGCTGTCGGCGTCAAGGGCGTGATTTGTGGAGTTCCTTGCATGACGCGGTGAATGCCTGGATCGACAAAAGCGACTGCCTAGCTTGGTGCCGAGCCCGCGACCCACCGGATTGCTTGGGCCAGCTCTACTCATCACTGTTTATTACCAACTCCTCGCCTCCTGCCTAATGATCACGACGGTTGCTGGCTTCTTGGTGTACCCCGTGAATACATCATTCAGTGATCGTACCCGAACCAGTGGTAGAAAAAATTACCACTGCAGGCAACTTCCAGCACCCTTGCGCGTGAAATCCTTTGCATCATTGCGATATGCCGAACAAAAAACATCAAGCTACAAAACTTCGCTAAAACAGGTCAACAAGCCTTCGATCAGTGTGCTGGTTATTGAGAAAAATGTACGCACTTTACCTGCGAAGCGAGCGCAAGTCTCAAGGACTTATCAAAATGGCATTGCCTGAATACGACCCATAAATTCCTGAGAGGGATGATCACATTTGCAACTTCTGTGACCATCCAGATCTTCAAATGCCTCTCAAAATGCTTGTTATACAGAGAGCTTTCCTTTGCGCCTGATGACCACGCCGGTATCAGGCACTTGTAACGCTCACGTGTAAAAACAAAGTTGCCACTTCTTTCAAACAAAACACTGAACGGTGAATTGACGGTAATGCTCAATCTTAATTGGATGTGGTAATTAATAACTAAATCCAGCAGGGCGGTTGCCTTTACCTTTAGCCTTTGGATCGGGATTGGCATATTCAGGGTAACCCGTGGCTATGTTTTTATTTGTTATATCCAACTCCTTCGCATTATTAAATGGAAATCTATTGCTTGGCCCACTGGCGGCAATACCAAGATATTTACGCAAAGCTTGTAAAATAACAGGGTGTGTCAATGAATCGCCACCACCTAAAATTTGATTAGGCCTGCCGGTGCTAAAGTCAATTTTCATTTGCTTGTTCTCGGCATCAGTTGCGCCGATTACGCGGTTTCCAGGAATATCTTCGGCCATAATTGTCGCGGTGCCAATAGAGTAATGACCCTTGCCCCTTCCATTGTTTTCACCAAACGCATTACGTCCCATTTCGCTGGCAATATAAACAACTAGACGACTGTTGATTCCAAATTCAGTCGCCAATTTCCAGATTTGGTCAAGTCGTTTCGTCATGTATGGTAGGGATACATTATACTTGTCAACGAGATTATCGTGACCATCGAATCCATAGGTTCCAAACCGTGGACTCCCAACCTCAATCGAGTTGGTGAATCCCAATTTTGCAGCCCACATTGCAACATCTATATCTTCAGTATCTTGAGTTTTCCCAAGCATGGGCATTACTTCATTTGCTACAAGCTTTAACCCCGAAGCCTCTATGAATTCATCAAGCATCTTTGATTGCGCCGGAAGCCCGTTGCCTGCATTCTGAAGCATCGTTTGCATCTCCTTCAACCTGGCAAAGCGAGCATTTTTAACATTCGTCGCATCCGCAACATCAATAGGCGCACCACTTGGAGTGGCCCCTGCTGGATTAAATACTTTAATAAATTGATCCAGCTTAGGAATCTCGGATCTGGTCACTAACTCAAAACCTCTTTCATGCCCAGTTTTTGTAATCCAAGGTAAAGAACTATTTGCGATGGAGGCAGCGTATAGCTCACAGAGATGCGGAAATTCGTTGCCTCTGCGACCAGAGAGCGCAATCTTCCCGCCTTCATGATCTGAATTTTGCATGTCCAAACCATTGAAAATTAATGTTTTATCTTTATGCCTTGCGAAAAAACCACTGTTGTCTGCCATTGGGGCACAGACAATAGGACCATCCGTGGGACCCGTTACTGTAGGATATCTGCCATAAAGTTGGTTGTTACGCGGATTACACCATGTATTGGCATCAAGCCCGCCGCCAGCAGCGTAGGTAACGAGAATTTTCCTACTGGCGTTAGGATTACTACTCGACTGCCCAAAAGCTGCTGGTGTGAGCGCCCAGAAAGGTACTGTCCTGCACAGAGAACTAACCACTTGCATGAATTTTCTGCGATGCATTTGATGCTCCTTTAATACTTGAGATGGGAACCATAGGCTCCCAATAAATTTATTTGAGTCGTAGGCTAATCAATTGTTATTGATGTACAAGAACTTGTAATCACCCAGCATGTAAGAGAGCACTACTGACCATGAGCGTCCAATGTATTGCGTATCGTTAGCATTGGTATAGGCACAGGTGGTGTTTTTGTTAGCACCATTTTTCGAGGCTAATGTGGTTTTAAATAGATTGAACGTACGGGTTACTTCGCTATTATTGATATCGGTAGTTTCACCCCAAAGTGCTTTGTGGAGATGGACAATGTTATTCTTGATTGAGTTATCATCAGTGGTTGTCAAGCCAACATTTGGAAAGAGCAATCGTTGGCTTGTCGGCCTGTCAAAGTCGGCTTTCGTGATATTGCAGCTTGAAGCGTTAATGAGATTATTAATTACCCCATGCCGCTCAAGGGTATATTCATGCGGCCTTTCAGTCACGCCGTCAGCGTCAAAGCCACCAGCCCAGCTACGTGCATCGCCGGTGTAGGGATTGTCAAAAGCAGACCATTTCATGCCCACTGTTTTCAACAACTTTTGGTTCAGCTGAGACGGTGTCAGCAAAGTCAAGTGTCCGACGCTCGCCCAATCGATTGGCTTGGAGGGGTCTTTAACATTCAAACTTAACCAATCGCTCATCATCAAGTCAGCCAGCAGATTTCGGACTTTGAATTTTTCGGCAGCAAATTTATTTGCTATATTATTAAACTCAACACTCTGCATCGCGAAGGCGTCATTTTTTAATTTATTGCCACTGGGGTCGAGTTTTAAAGGTGCCCGACCAGTGATACCCTTATACCAAAAGTGCACAGCCCCTAGAGAAAAATCTGGAGATTTAGATAGATTATTCCCAAGCCACTGCAAAGCTGATGCATTGCCGATATAACCACTGGGCATGGGGTTCGGGTTGGCCATGGGCGGGTTAGTGCCGACTCCAAATCCAGGCAGCCAATTATCTCTAAACCAGTTGTCTCCAAAAATATAGGGCCCGTTAATTCTCCCGGTGTACTCGTCTGGCAAGGCAGTAAATATACCGTTCAACAAGTTGGGGCGCCAGCGGTTTTCTTCATTGAAATTCTGGAACCCAGCTGCCATGGGGTCCATGATGCTGTGACATGTACTGCAGTTTTTGTTATTAACAGTTGGGTTATCTCCAGCATCAATATTTGGGATAAGAGTGCCCTTGTCAAACATTTCGGTTGCCATGAATTGCCGCAACAGATAATGTATGCGGGTACGATTTCGATTGCCAGAGGCTGTGGGAAACGAAGCCAGCCATGCATGTGTTGACATGACCCCTGCATGCTCACGCATCCCGCTTGCTTGCCGGATATCCGGCAGTGTGGCTCTGCGGAAATCTTTGTCGTCGTTTGCACCCGTGAATGGTTGGGACACAGTCGCGCCAAGCGTATCTGCCATGATCCGATTAACGACTGTGTAATTTGCAGTCAAAATCTCAGTGTAAGGCAGGTCGTTCTTAACTACATACTTAAGCAACTCAATAGGCTCTTTTTTCATTGAGGCAGCAAACCGACTTTCATTACTTTGCTGTAGTGAGTTGCGCCCCGGGAAATCAGCTTTGTTGACACCAGTTTTATCATCTAGTGGGTTAATTCGCTGCGTTGAAAAATGTAGATCTCCGACGTCATCTAAAAACGCGTCGAAAGGGCTGCCCTGCATATAGGCAATGATCTGACTTCTTAACCTCAAGGCTTTTTCCGCACTGCTTGGGGAACTACCATCAGGCATTTTTTGAGTAATATTACTTATTTCTTGACTGGTTGGTTGACGACCTGAAAATAGTACAGCAGCCCTATTTAGAGTGGGCACTATCCGCTTTTCATCCTGTTGAATCGGAGCGATTGTATTGGACTTGATGCAGGCCTCCTGCAGGCCGACAAATTCAGAAATTTTATTATAATTAACTGTGTCTTTAAAAAATCTAATGCCACCACCGTGCTGGTTGGTACTAATTTTATTCAAGAAAGCTGAGCCACCCTTGGAGTTAATATAGCTGTTTATATTGCCAAATCTCGAATCTTTGTCACCTGCCACTGGGGAGATTTTAAATGTTGATCCAGCATGGCAACTTGAGCAGCCGTTCGATAATATTAATGAATCAACATTGGCTGTGTAATAGTTTGATGAGTTGGTGCAAGCAAGAGTAAGGGGGCGGGGTTGCTTTGCATTTGAGGCCGTACGTGCTTTTACAGCACTTTGCCTTGCATTCTCAGCTTGGGCTTCAGCATCCGATGCGGCTTTTATCGCTTCATTTTTGGCTGTCAGTGCAGCACCGCCATTACCAGCGATCGCTGCTTCACTTTGAGCTATCGTTGAAAATCCATCTGCAGCCTGTTTGGCCGCGCTAGCCTTTGCGGCCTCACCTTCAGCTGTAGTTGCTGCTGTCGCAGCCATCGCAGCGGTGGTGGAGGGTTCTGCTGCGGTCGTGGCGGCTACTGCGGCCCTGCCAGCGGCTTCCATTGCTTTTGTAGCTTCGCTCTTGGCACTTGAAGCAGCTTGCTGTGCCTTAGCGGTAGCAACAGCCTGCGCCTGCTCAGCGGCCGCCTTTGCATTTGAGGCCGTACGCGCTCTCATAGCACTTTGCTTTGCATTTTCAGCATGGGCTGCCGCATCCGATGCAGCTTTTATCGCTTCATTTTTGGCTGTCAGTGCAGCACCGCTATTACCAGCGATCGCTGCTTCACTTTGAGCTATCGCTGAAAATCCATCCGCAGCCTGTTTGGCCGCACTAGCCTTAGTGGCCTCACTCTCAGCTGTAGTCGCGGCTGTTGCGGCCAACGCTGCGGTAGTGGTTGGGGCTGTGGCATTGAAGGCGGCTGCGGCTGCCTTGCCAGCAGCTTCCATTGCTTTTGTAGCCTCGATCTTCGCACTTGAAGCAGCTTGCTGTGCCTTAATGGTAGCTGGAGATGGGGCTGGGGCTGGGGCTG
>JANMEO010000107.1:0-6119 GCA_031376995.1 Burkholderiales bacterium | reverse complement strand
CTGTTTATCGCGCTGCCATGGGGGTCCAGTGCAAGGCGCGAGCCGCGGCCAAGGCTGGTGGCCTTGGCAAGGGTCGCAACGCAGCAATGGGCCGCCAGGGCAAGCGAGAAATAGCCAAGTTATTCCGGGCCAGATCCTAAGCCCCCACGCAAAGCCATTAGCTTGCGTCTCAATTCAACAACTTGGACGGGTCGGCGTCGAGCTTGGCTAAAGCAGTGCGGGTGGCACGGGTGGTGAGTGATTCATCTTGCGCAGGCACCAACAAGCCTGCTTGCAGAAATGCCGCCAGCCGCCGCTGCTGAAACAAAATGCCACGGCCCTGGGGCGACACAAACAACGTCAACTGCCGTCGCATGCCATGCCATGCCAATTGAACTGCCTCAGAGCGGCCCCGGTAGTCAAGCATCAACCAGCTACCCACCTGCAACTCGCGCGCCCAGGTCAACATGGCTGCCGTTGGCATTGAACCCCCTTCAGCGACCACCTCCAGCTCTGAGCTCTCATAGCCCGAGAGGTCGAGCACCATGGACTCGTCAATCTCAATCTCAGCCGCATCAGGCAGCAACTCTTCGAGGGTTTCGAGCTGCGCCAGCAGGTCTTTCAATCGCTCGTGTGGAATGGCTGCAGTTTTGGCCGTGAACGCCACTGCCAAGGCACTGTTCAGTTCTTGAATGTGTTGTTCTTGTTTATCGACAGCAATGCCAGCATGCAGCATGCCGTCGCGCAGATTTTTGAGCAAATCAGGCAGTCGTCGAATCACCTCGGCACGCTCATTGCGCGAGACTTTGGCGCTGGCCGACCAAATCAGGTCGGCTGCAGTTCGCTTGATCAGCCTGGTTTCATCGCCCTGCAGGCCTGACTTAACGGCCATCGTCGCCAGCACATCAGCCCAGACATGAAATAAAAACTCTCGAACGCCCTCCTGAACTGGAACCTCATTGAGCATCTTTCGCAACTCGATGGTGTATTGAATGGCCAAGGTTTCACGTTGCTCAACCTGCTGCGCCAGTGACACGCCTTTGCGAGAAGCTTCGTTTTCGTTTTTGAAATAATGGTCTAAAAAACGCTCAAACTCGGTCAACACGGTCTGAAACACGCGACGCCCCGTGTCAGGGTAGGCTTCGACAACCTGCACCACGCGTTTGATCTCTTTTTCTAAGGTGTTGGCAGGTTGATAGCCCGTGACATCAAAACCCATGACCGAAGCACCCATGCGATCAATCAGGCGGCGCGCAGGATGGTCGGCAGTCGCAAAAAAATCAGGCTCGCTGACAGCGACCCGTAAAACTGGCATTTGCAAACGCGCAAACCACACCCGAACCACGGCAGGGATGCGCTCTTCGGTCAAAATACTTTGAAACAAAAGGGCCACGACCTCAATCGTGGCACGCTCGACAGGGCTTGTGGCGGCACCCTTGAGGGCCTGCTTACGCAGCCTGAGCTCATCAATGAGCGCAGGAGATACCTCTGCTGCCGCCAAGGCATTGGCCATCGTAGAGTGCTCCACTTGGTGCACCAGGCTTTGCTGAACCTCGGCAATGGCAATGTCAAGCTTGGCGGACACTGGCTGTGGAGGTGAGCTTCCGAAGCCCGGAAGTTGAATGCCCACCAGTCGATTGAGCTGCCCCAGCAAGACTTGACCGAGCTCGCGTGGGGCAGAAAACGACGATGGTTTGTCGCGACCACGCTGAAGTGACTGCCCAGTGGCACCTTCAGTGAGCGCATTGATCTCAGTGCTGCCAGCTTGGGTTGACCACCCCGTCTCAGTGCTGCGAGTTCGGCGTATCAGCGGCCGAAGATCAATCTCTGGTCTTACGCCACGATCCAGCAACCAGCGATTGGCCTCGTGGTAAGCCTCAAGGGCACACTGAGAAAATTCTTGACTGAGCACCACATGCAGCGTGCGCCAACCGTCTAGACGCAAACTTGCCGCACACCAGGCATTGATCACCACGCGGCTGATCACATGCGGCCTCAAAATATCGTGCGCGTCTAGCTCTTCGAGCTTTTCAGCCCCAGCGACGCGGACACGCAAATCATTGAACTCAGAGGACGCCACGTCCATCATCGACAAGGCCAGACGAGAGCCTAAAATTTCTAACTCGATGGTACTGTGATCAACCAAACTCAGGTCAGGCTCTAGGCTTTGCATGCGCGTACTCAATGCGCCACTGGGCCCCACCTGAGCCAACAGTTCAAGGATGCCACTGAGCCAAACATCGGCATGCTGGCTCAACTCTTCACTCACCTCACGGCGTCGTCTGATCAACTTGGGCTCACTGACTTGGGCAGCCAACTCTCGGGCGGCAACCTCGATCCGCTGAACCAATGGGGGCAGAGCCTTAACCCAGGTTTTCACGAAATACTGCCGCACAGAAGCGGTCAACGGCAGTGAGTTAGCCGAGTTCGCCATGGAGTCCAGTGAAAAAGAGAGATATGGGTCTGACTCTACACCACCGCTCCAGCGTTTGGATCATTGTTTTGCACCGGTTTGCCCCCCCCCTTTGATGAGATCATCGCGCGTGACCCCCAGCCACATGGTGATGGCTGCAGCCACAAAAACTGAGGAGTAAATGCCAAACAAAATGCCAATCGTCAAGGCCAAAGCAAAATAATGAAGGGTGGGCCCACCAAAAATGAGCATGGACAGGACCATGATCAAGGTGCTGCCGTGGGTGATGACCGTGCGGCTGATGGTGCTGGTGATCGCGTGGTCAATGATCTCTGAGGTGCTGAGCTTGCGGTACTTGCGAAAAGCCTCACGAATTCGGTCAAAAATCACGACAGACTCATTCACAGAGTAGCCCAGAACCGCCAAAACCGCCGCCAGCACAGAAAGTGAAAACTCCCACTGAAAGTAAGCGAAAAAGCCAACAATGATGATGACGTCATGCAAGTTGGCGATGATGCCTGCCACTGAAAACTTCCACTCGAACCTCAGCGCCAAGTAAAGCATGATGCCCACGATGGTGGCCAGCAAAGCCCAAGCGCCATCCCTTGCAAGCTCAGAGCCCACCGAGGGCCCCACAAAGTCGCTGCGCTTGAGCTCTACAGGCTGGGCGCTCCAGGCACCACAAACCTGGCGTTCGACACGCTCGCCTTTGTCTGTGAGCACTTGTTGAACACTGGCGGTGGCTTTCATGTCTTGGCACAGCTGGGCAAAAACGCCGATCACCACAGCGTCTTGCTTGAGATCGGCGCGCACCGGCAACCGAATCAAGACATCGCGAGAGCTGCCAAACTGCTGAACCTGAGGCTCAACATAACCCAAAGCCTCGACCTGGGCGCGGACCCTGCCGATGTCAGCACTTTCGGCGTAGCGCACAACCACCTCAGTGCCCCCCGTAAACTCGACGGACAGATGCAGACCCTTTGTGACGATAAAAAAAACCGCCACCACAAAGGTCACAAAAGAAATCACATTCAGTACCAAAGCCTGGCGCATGAACGGGATATCGCGTTTAATCCGAAAAAACTCCATGTTGAATCCTTATCTGACGTGAGCTGTTGGCGTGAGGGGCTCGGGCCTTAGGCAACGAGCGTCTCAGCCTTGGGTAAGGGACTCCAAACCTGCCCAATCGAGACGGTCTTGAGCCTTTTCTGACGCCCATACCAAAGGTTCACAATGCCCCGAGAGAACATCACCGCCGAGAACATGGAGGTCAAAATACCAAGGCAGTGAACCACAGCAAACCCGCGCACAGGCCCTGAACCAAACACCAACAGTGCGACCCCGGCGATCAAGGTGGTCACGTTCGAGTCGAGGATGGTGGCAAACGCCCGTTCATAGCCCGTGTGAATGGCTGTCTGTGCAGGGGCACCTGCGCGCAGCTCTTCGCGGATGCGCTCATTGATCAAGACATTGGCGTCAATCGCCATGCCCAGCGTCAAGGCAATGGCTGCCATGCCCGGCAAAGTTAAGGTCGCTTGTATCAACGACAACACAGACACCAGCAACAACAAGTTGAAAGCCAGCGCCAGCGTTGAAAAGGTGCCAAACAAGCGATAGTACAAACACATGAACACCCCAATGGCCACAAACCCATAGGCCACGCTGCGTATGCCTTTGTCAATATTTTCAGCGCCCATGGTAGGGCCAACCGTGCGCTCTTCAATGACCTCCATGGGCGCAGCCAGCGCCCCTGCTCGCAACAGCAAACTCAAGTCATTGGCGGCCTCGGTGGTGCCCATGCCATTGATTTGAAACTGACTGCCAAATTCGCCCTGAATGGTGGCCACAGTCAGCACCTCCCCTTTGCCCTTTTCAAACAAAATGGCTGCCATCGGCTTGCCAATATTGGCACGAGTGACATCACGCATGCGACGCCCACCTTTGGAGTCCAGTGACACCGAGACTGCCGGCTGCTGATTTTCATCGGGGCGCGGAAAGGCATCGGTGAGCATCTCGCCGTTGGCGATCACCTCGCGCAAAACAATCACCGGGGCACCACGCCCCACCATGAATTTTTCGCGACCAAAAGGCACCGGGCCGCCCTCTAGAGCGGCGCGAGCCTCGGGCGAGGTGTCTGCCAAACGAAACTCAAGGTTGGCCGTGCGGCCGATGATGGTTTTAGCCTTGGCTGTGTCTTGCACACCAGGCAGTTGAATCACGATGCGGTCAAAGCCCTGCTGTTGGATCACGGGCTCAGAGACCCCCAGCTCGTTGACACGGTTGTGCAAGATCGTGATGTTTTGTTTGAGCGCGCGGCTTTGAATATCTAAAAGCACCTCAGGCTTGATGGTGCCCAGCATCACAAACTCACCCGCTGGATTGCCACGGACCCAAATTAAATCAGACTGCTGAGCCCCCAAAAGCTTTTGAGCTGCGTCCAGGGCGGCTTGGTCACGCAAGACGACAGTGATCGTGGTGTCACTGCGAGAGATGCCACTGATGCGAATATTTTTTTCGCGGACCAAGGTTCGCACATCCACCAGCATCGAATCCATGCGCTTGGTCAGCACGGTTTTCATGTCGACTTGCATCAAAAAGTGAACCCCACCACGCAGATCCAAGCCCAAATACATGGGCTTTGGCTCTGCCAGCAGCAGCCTCAATCGGCTCAACCAAACGGGGGTGCGAGAGACCAAATTGAGCGCAACGCTATAGCCTGCGTCATCGGCCTGAGGGTTGAACTCATTGCTCAGCACGTCTTTGGCTTTAAGCTGCGTGTCGGTGTCGATAAAGCGAGCTTTAACCGAACTGCCGTCCCACTGCACTCTGTCGGGTTTCAGATCGGCCGCACCGAGGGCCTTGTTCACCCTCTCGACCACACTGGCATCCAGCTTGACCGTGGCCTTGATGCTGCTAATTTGAACGGCAGGCGATTCTCCATAGAGGTTGGGCAAGGAGTAGATCAATCCAACCAGCAACGCAATGCCCAGCAGCACGTATTTCCAAATGGGGTAACGGTTCATCGTCAGGCTAACTCCGATTTAAAACCCCAGCCTCCAGGGCAGGGAGCAGGATAAGGCACCCATCGGCAAGCCGGGCGCTTCACCCTTCAAAATTGTGATAGCGGTATCATGCGCCTGCCCAGGGCTGCCCGGTGCAACGCGCAGAATAAAACAACACCCGGGCGCCAGCCCCTTGGCCCAGGACGCGGGGCTGGGTCGTGGCGAGGTCGTGGCGTGAGTGGGCTTAGGGCTTGAAAGTGCCTTTGGGCAACACCTGCAACACCGCCTGGCGCTGCACTTGAATATCGACATTGCTGGCAATTTCGATGCTCAGGTAGGTTTCACCCAGCTTGACCACGCGACCCAAAATGCCACCAGCAATGACCACTTCGTCACCCTTAGCCAGGGCGTCCATCATGGCCTTGATTTCTTTTTGGCGTTTTTGTTGGGGCCGCAGCACCACAAAATACATGACCACCAACATCAAGGCAATCAAACCAAGATTCATGCTGCCAAACGCCGAGCCCGTGCTGCTGGCTGCAGGTGCAGTTTGCGCTATCGCTTCCGAAATAAACACTTTTAAATCCTCTCCAAAATGGGACCCAGCCCAACGCCCTGGGTTTGAGCGCTGCCTTTAAAAGCGCCAGGCCAAAGCTGGAGATTGTAGGTTGAGGATCTGTAGCCCTCGGAACTGAACATGCTGAGTTGGCAAAGGGCGTGAAGGG
>JANMEO010000106.1:0-3044 GCA_031376995.1 Burkholderiales bacterium | reverse complement strand
CCCCTCACATCTGACCAACGCTAATTTATTTGAACGTGCTGAACGGGTCATACCGGGAGGCGTCAATTCTCCTGTGCGCGCGTTTCGAGCGGTGGGCGGCACGCCGCGTTTCATTGAGCGCGCGCAAGGCGCCTATATGTTTGACGCTGAAGGACAGCGTTATATCGACTACATCGGCTCATGGGGCCCAATGATTCTCGGGCACGGCCACCCGGCCGTTATCGAAGCCGTGGTATCCGCCGTGAAGCAGGGGCTGTCTTTTGGCGCGCCGACAGAGCGCGAAATTGAACTGGCTGAAGAAATCTTAAAGCTCGTCCCCAGCATGGACCAAGTACGCCTGGTTAGCTCAGGCACAGAGGCTGCAATGAGCGCCCTGCGCTTGGCACGGGGTGCTACCCAGCGCAACCTGATTGTGAAGTTTGAAGGCTGCTATCACGGTCATGCCGATGCGCTCTTGGTCAAAGCGGGCTCAGGCTTGGCCACCCTTGGCCACCCGACCAGCGCTGGGGTACCCGCGGATGTTGTGAAGCACACCTTGGTATTGACCTATAACGACATTGAGCAGCTCGATCAAGCCTTCAGCTTGCGCGGCACAGAAATCGCCTGCGTGATGATAGAACCCATCTGCGGCAACATGAATTTTGTGCGCGCTAGTTTGCCTTTCATGCGGCGCCTTCGCGAGCTTTGCACACAGCATGGGGCCTTGCTTGTTTTTGATGAAGTCATGACAGGTTTTCGTGTGGCCTTGGGGGGCGCCCAAAGTCTGTATGCCAAGGCCTTGCCGGGCTTTGAGCCTGACATGAGTGTTTTCGGCAAAGTGATTGGTGGAGGCATGCCCCTAGCGGCCTTTGGTGGGCGTAAAGCCGTGATGTCTCAACTGGCTCCGCTGGGGCCGGTGTACCAAGCGGGCACGTTATCTGGCAACCCCGTGGCCACAGCATGTGGCCTGGCCACGCTGCGCGAAGTTCAACGCCCAGGGTTTTATGCCCATCTCGCCCAACAAACTCAATGCCTGTTGCGGGGCTTGTTGAGTCATGCACAAGCAGCTGGTATCCCCATGGTGGGTGACAGCGAAGGAGGGATGTTCGGTTTCTTTTTCCCAAGCACAACGCCAAGTTCACTGCCCCAAAATTATGGCCAAGTCATGGCCACCAACCCCCACCGGTTCAATCAATTTTTTCATGGCATGTTGGCACAAGGGGTCTACTTTGCACCCGCTTTGTACGAGGCAGGCTTCGTGAGTGCAGCGCACAGTGACGACGACATTCAGGCGACCCTGGCTGCCGCACAGCGCTGCTTGAGCACGATGACATCCAATGAACATTGATAGCCCTTTCAGAACTGGAAATTCACCCTGTGGGAGCGAGCTTACGGCGTGGTCACCCCTCGCCAGCCCCCTCTACGCCGCACGCTAAGGTGCGCCCCCCTGCCGTTTCTAGGTTTAACCATGCACATTCATATTCTTGGTATTTGCGGCACATTCATGGGCGGCTTGGCCGCTTTGGCCCGCGAAGCCGGTCACCGCGTCACGGGATGTGACGCCAAGGTCTACCCCCCCATGAGCGATCAACTCAGGCGGCTTGGTATCGAATTGATTGAGGGCTTTGACAGCGATCAGCTGGCTCTCAAGCCAGACATGTTTGTGGTGGGCAATGTAGTGAGCCGCTCTGGGGACAACAACCAGCATCGCTTTCCCTTGATCGAGGCGATTCTTAATGCCAATCAACCCTACACCAGCGGACCACAATGGTTGGCTGAGCATGTCTTACAGGGGCGTCATGTGTTGGCTGTCGCAGGCACGCATGGCAAAACCACAACCACGGCCATGTTGTCTTGGATACTGGACCAAGCGGGGCTTGAACCTGGTTTTTTGATCGGTGGCGTGCCCTTGAACTTTGGGGTCTCAGCGCGCCTGGGAAACCCCTCTGGCGCCTTTGTGATTGAAGCCGATGAATATGACACGGCGTTTTTTGACAAGCGCAGCAAGTTTGTTCACTATCGCCCACGCACGGCCATCTTGAACAACCTTGAGCTAGATCACACCGATATTTTTGATGATTTAGCGGCGATTGAGCGCCAGTTTCACCACCTGGTGCGCACCGTGCCAAGCTCAGGCCGGCTTGTGGTTAATGCCCGCGAAAAAAGCTTAGAACGAGTCTTGGCCATGGGGTGCTGGAGCGAAGTATTGCGGTTTGGGGGCCGCAAAGAAATTCCTGGCGAGCTGCGCTCGCGCGGCGAACCGCATGCCTTTGACGTGCTGCGCGGCAGCCTCAAAATTGCCCGAGTCAACTGGGCTCTTCTAGGCGAGCACAACCAGCTTAACGCCCTGGCTGCTATTGCTGCTGCTGAACATGTCGGGGTCGCGCCAGAGGTCGCAGCACAGGCATTATCGAGCTTTGAAAATGTGCGCCGGCGCCTTGAACTCATTGGCGAGGCGTCTGACGTGAAGGTGTATGACGACTTTGCTCACCACCCTACGGCCATGCGCACCACCTTGGATGGCTTGCGCCGCAAGGTGGGCTCAGAGCGCATTTTGGCGGTGTTTGAACCGCGCTCTAACACCATGAAGGACGGCAGCATGAAAGCCCAATTGCCTTGGGCGCTGGAGGAAGCCGATTTGTCGTTTTGTCACAGCGGCGGCTTGCAATGGGACGCTGCACAGGCCCTGGCGCCGCTGGGTGAAACGGCCGTCGTGTGCCCCAATATCGAGGCTACAGTGCAATGCGTCGTCAGGGCCGCGCAGTCTGGAGACCATGTGCTGTGCATGAGCAATGGCGGCTTTGGCGGTATTCATGACAAACTTTTGAAAGCCTTGGCCAAACGCTGAGCCACGCCCAAAAATGAAGTCACCTCAGATCTCCGGAGTTCGACACTTCCCGGGTCATTTCCCAACCGAAGCGCTCAGTCGGGTCATATAAATCAATCACTTGTGTGCGAAACGAGTGGTATTTTGGTAAACATTCGGCAAACCCGTAGGTCAGATGCTTAGCAATCCCCACTAAAAATGGTGGTGATCTTGAAAGCATCCACTATTTTTTGGTACT
>JANMEO010000022.1:0-3092 GCA_031376995.1 Burkholderiales bacterium | reverse complement strand
ATCACTTCAAGGGGATAGTGCAGTCGCTGGAAAACCTTGCGTAGCGTCGACGCCGACAGCTGATTTTGGAAAGGAGTCATCTTTCCATTGTCGGGCTTCGTTCTTATTTCGACAGAACCAGTTAAACACCTGGCTCAGTTTTCGGTCGGCACAACCGCTAAAAGTGGCTCAATTTTCGGTCGGCGGCAACAGGAGGGACACGATCTACCGATATTTGTGACTAGACACGACACTAGGGTCTGTATCCCGACAGGACCGTTGAAGCTCAGTAGACATTCATACTGGCTCCACAGCCTTCACTACTTCTTGCTGGGTTTGGCAGGCAGGCAATTCGGTAAATACACAGTGTAGTGTCCACCGTGGAGCCAGATGACTGCCAAGTGGTTGAACTTTTCCAACAATCTGTACCCGTCTTCATCCGACAGATCCGGCTTTTCTGCTATCTCTTCGGCAATGTTCGCCAGCTCAGTACCGTTGGGCGCAGATACCCGAAGAGTGGCTGTCTCTATAGTGTGCTTGGCACCGTTAGCGTCTTTGAATTCTCTGCTCCCAGTTTCGATGACCAGTACAGGCAACCCCAGCGCACGATGCAGTGACACCGGCAAATTGCTGGTGGCAGGAGTGTCTGGAATTAGCAGGATTTCGATTTCCGCCATGAATTGAGGGTCGCTTTTGATGTTTGGGCGGTACGCAGCAGCGATCTCGCACTGCAATTGCTGCAAGAAGCTCTCAGGGGTCTTGCCCATTTGAATCCTCTGTCGCTTTGAATTCGACTGGATATCGACCAGTTGGGAAAGAGGCTCTTCGGGGCCCAAAACCGCCCCGGCTTCCCGAACCTTGGCGTCGACCACGCGCGGTGCATCGGTAGCCGATGGACGCTCTCCCAACATGAACGCGGCTGGGTCGGCCTGGAAGCGCTGCGCAATGCCGCTCAGGATCGGTGCATCTGCGTTGACATTCTGGTTCAAATCACAAATCATGCGTAACTTTTCTTGCAACGCTGCGGGCGATAACATCGCAAAAGCCGATAGCCATGAACTGCGAACCCAGCACAGCATTCGCGTCCCACTGATTCCCTGTTCTTCATGGGTCTTCACAAGGTACTTGCGCCAATCATCGATTTGCGCTTTAAGACCCCTCTGCGCCGTTGACACAAGCACGAGATCGACAGATTGGTCTTTAAGCTGACGCTTATAGCCGCTGTTGGTAACCAAAGCCAACTGCTTTTTGCTGCTGACGTCGCACGCGGCAAAGAGCTGCTGCTGATTGCTTGGGGATTGTGGTTGTGGTTGTGGTGTCGGAGCCGACTGCTGCGCGGGGGGCTCCGATTTCGGCGGCTCGGGTTGCAACTGATTGTTTGCCCGATGAGGTTGGGGGCCTGGCGTCGCTTGGGGTCTCGGTGACTCAGAATGGTTGTGATGCGGATCAATGGGATGCACTGGCGCTGGTTTTTCCTGCGCTTGTCCCGGCGATTGCGCCGACGCAACAGACTGATTGCGCTTGTCCAAGACCTTCTGAAAGCCCTCCCTCAGCGCCTCCAGCTGTGCATCAGAATGGATAAAACCGGGGCCGCGATCGCGGCGACCCGACTCGACGATATTCTTCAAAGTCTCATCCAGCCACTTTTGGCCAAGGCGGCTCGTGGGCGGTTGAGCATCGATGCGAGCCCGTGTTTCGCGGTAGGTGATCAGGGCAGCATTGCGTCCGATGCCGGCAAAGCTGATGATCATCGGATCGGCCGCTCCTTTAAGGGGAGGAGGATCAACGCAATCCCGGTGTCCGTCCAACAGCGTATTTGCCGTTTTAATCTCCTCCCAGCGCAGTAGCTGGCCGGTGAATCTCAAGCCTGCCTGTGTCAGTGGAACGGTGATGGTTTTGCTGTTTTCCCTGTCCCACACTGTCAACATGACACGGCGATGATTGTCCGTCGGTGCCTGTGGTTCGACTTGAGTCACCTCGTAGCGCCCGGCGAGAACAAGTTCGCCACGCTTCTTGCCACATTTTGTCCATTCATCCATCAGCTGGTCAATGATCGAACGCTCGCGGGTTGTTGCTTGGGTCGGGTCGATCGACGCCGCGTGTGTTTTTCTCGATACGAACTGAAACAGGCCCTGACCAGAATCAAGACCTTCGACCAGAAACATCGCGCACCGATCGAAGCGTTGCGGCGATTGGCCAGCCTTCGCAATGTGTTCGGATGCATCGGTTGGCGAGGCAGAGCCGTCGCCCGGCTGTGTGCACTTGCGCACGAAAGTAATGACGTTGGCGTGGATGGGCACAGGGGCAGACCGCACCCTCACCGCCGTGTTTGCAGGACAGGCAACGTTGAGCTGACTGTCGATAGTCTCTGGATTGATCAAGCCCCCATTTGAGTCCATCGAGGTGCCGCGCAGCTTGCCCCATAGGTTCGATTCTGGTCGAGCTGGCAGTGGGTTGCCAGACAAACTCTGGGCAATTGGCTGCGCAGGGCGCAAGCACCCGGGCGGTGCTGAAAGGGATTGGACGCTCATGATGTAATCCTCCTTTGAATTTGAATCAGCTAACGCACACGTTCTTCGGGGCCAAGGTCATGTGAAACTGGGCGTTCGCCGCAGCAGCATTGCGTTGTGGAGGCGGATCGATAGCAACTGCAGTCCTGAGCAGGTCAATTGGGGTTAGCCTGCTCGCGTGCAAGCGGATTGTCAAAGCGTCTTTGCATGATGAAACCCAACATAAAAGTTGAAGCAACGAAAGCAGAGTGGTTCTGTCGTTACAGCGCTTCTCAACTCCAACTTCTGCGGTCTTTGGGGACTATTTTTTGAGCAGTAAAAAAACCAGTACTGCCCCAAAAAAATCAAAAAACCATGTGAGTTGTACTTTTCACAGCAATGGATCGCTATGGGGTTTGGTTGTGAAAATTACTGTCTTTGATCAGAGTCACAAATCATTCTATCCACAGAAGGCCAATGCCGGGAAAACCCTGACACAGGCCTCATCAAGGCTTTCAGCGAACACCTCATCAAGACCAGGCCTGCTATCAAAACACTGTGTCCCTCCCGTGAAGTGTAGTAATGTTGTACTAGGGGCTGTTCGGAAATTCAATGAAGCCATTT
>JANMEO010000248.1:0-8107 GCA_031376995.1 Burkholderiales bacterium | reverse complement strand
CACGTACGCTAGTAGGCAGACTTTTGAGGTGACGGGCAGCAATATCATCAAGCCGCATAGAAGGCGCAATGACCAACACCTCGATGGGACGCAAACTGCACTTTACCAAGGCCTCAGCAGACAACAATGACAAGGTTTTGTTGATGCGCTGAAGGCGCTCTACATCCACCGCCAGCGCATCCAAAAAAATGTTTGACAACGCATGACCTGCAATTTGGGCCACAGTAGGGTACTCATGACTGCCCTCCCTGCCCTCTTGGGGCAGAGCAGGCTCGTGCATGCGACCCGCACCGATCACTAAAATGCGCTCGGCACCCAGGTGTACAGCAGGCGAGATGGGGGCTGATTGACGCATCGACCCATCACCGAAATACTCCATTCGCTGGTCAACCCCGAGTGGTATTGCGGGAAAAAGAAATGGAATCGCAGAAGAAGCCAGCAAGTGATCAATGGTGATTGCTGAGGGGACCGCAATCCGCTGCGAACGAGACCATGGTTTGCGCTTATCTACAGCATCATAAAAAGTGACATGCATTCCTGAACCGTAGCTGGAGGCGGTCACAGCCAAAGCTTGCAAATGCCCCTGGCGCATGACCTCAGGAAGGCGCTCTAAGGGGATGAGCTCATGCAACAGAGCCACCAAAGGACTGTTGTCCAACAGAGACCGGGGGCGGATGCGTCGCCACCGAGCAATCATCCAACCGATCGACATCATTGTGAGCCAACGGGCCCCCGTTCGGATCAAGCCCAATGAGTCTGAGTAGTAAACCTGGCCGGCATGAAAATGTTTCCAAACCCTGACCAGGCCAGCCACCGCGGCGTCAAACTCGTCAGCCCTGCATGCTAAGGCGGCCGCATTGATCGCCCCGGCCGAGGTGCCTGCAATCACGCCAAAAGGATTGGGGCCACGCCCAATGCATTCTCTGCGTATGCGGGCGACGGCTTTGAGCACCCCCACTTGATAAGCAGCACGGGCACCGCCGCCAGTCAAAATCAAACCTGTTGTCGAAGCACGGCTGGACACATCTGATGGCCGGATAAGGGCTGGGCTCGAGGGCGACAAGTTTGACCGCAAGTGCTTTGATTGCATGCCTTGACTTCCAAGATGGCAGCTCTCTTTGCTGCCTTGATACCCATCCAACCTGAAGACTCTGGGTCGTCACAGAGAGTGAAGACCCATCAATGCGCACTGGATTCGCTGTAAACCACCCGAGCTTGTCCATGGGTAGCCTGTTTGCACACTGCCAAAGCCTCTTCGCTGGGAAACAGCCGACCCTCGTGACCCAAATCAATCTCTGCTTCAGCACCCTCACAATGCACCCTAAGACGCACAGGCAATCCCTGAAATACCTCGCCTTGTACCGTCTTCATTGTGCGACAAGGAAACCGGCGCAGCAGCTCAGACACCACCAGACCTGGGCTGTTGACGGGAAAATGCACGTACTTTCCAAAACGACAGCGCGCTGACGGCAAATCCCAAACTGCCATGACGGTCAGCCGCAAACCCCCAGAAAACCGGTCAGGCTGCACCTTGCCTTGGACAATGAGCAGCTCATCATCTTTCAGCAGGTCTTTGTGAGCATTGAGAAGCTCTTCGTGAACGACAGCCTCAATGGGCTCAGTTTTGTCATCGAGTTTGAAGATCGCCATGCGGCCACGATGGCCGTTGATGATGCGCAACTCGCTCACGATGCCGGCCAACAATTGCGGCTCGCGAGTGTCTGTGAGATCGGCTATTTTTCGCTTGGCAAACGCCCTGACCTCCTCAACACTTTGGTCAAACAAGTGCCCAGACAGGTAAAAACCCAGGGCCGCTTTTTCAAACATCAAACGCTCTTTGATGCTCCAAATCGGCGCCATGACCAGCGGTGGCTCTTGAGCCGAGCTGGCGTGTGAGTCACAGGCGTCAAACAAACCCACCTGGTCAGCATGCGCGGCTTGACTGTCTGCATATTCAAAAGCCAAGCTCACACTGGCCAGCATGGGTGCTCGCTCAGGATGAAGCTGGTCAAACGCACCCGCCTTGATCAAGGCTTCAAGTGCACGTTTGTTGATGCGACTGCGGTCAACTCGCGCACAAAAATCAAACAAGCTTTTAAAGGGGCCGCCCCGACGGCGAGCGCCAATAAGGGACTCGATCGCACCTTGCCCCGTGCCTTTGACGGCACCCAAGCCATAGCGCACGACACGCTGTCCCACAGGCTCAAAGCGGTAAGCCCCTTGGTTCACGTCTGGCATCTCAAAGCGCAAACCCAAAGCCACGGCATCATCAAAAAAAATCTTGAGTTTGTCCGTGTCATCCAGCGCCACACTCATGTTGGCAGCTGTGAATTCTGCCGGGTAGTGCACCTTCAACCACGCCGTGTGGTAAGCCAACAAGGCATAGGCCGCAGCATGTGACTTGTTGAAGCCATAGCCAGCAAACTTCTCCATCAAGTCAAAAATCTCGTTAGCCTGCGCTTCGGAGATGCCATTTTTGGCAGCCCCCGCAGCAAACAGAGTGCGATGTTGCATCATCTCCTCGAGCTTTTTCTTGCCCATGGCACGACGCAGCAAGTCAGCACCACCCAGTGAGTAGCCTCCCAGACGCTGGGCAACCTGCATGACCTGCTCTTGGTAAACCATGATGCCGTAGGTCTCTTGCAATACCTCTCGCATCAAGGGATGCGGATATTCAACCTCTTCCCGACCATGTTTGCGCGCACAAAAACTGGGGATCAAGTCCATGGGGCCAGGGCGGTAGAGCGCCACCAAAGCAATGATGTCCTCAAACACGCTGGGCCTTGCATCGCGCAGCATCCGCTGCATGCCCGTACTTTCAAGCTGAAAAACGGCAACGGTCTTGCCTTCACTCATCAATTGGTAAGCGGCTGCATCGTCCAGGGGCACGCGCTCGTAGCTAAACTCTTTTTGATCTTGATGATGCTGTCGAATAAAGTCTCGTGCCAGCTCCAGGATGGTCAGGGTCGCCAGGCCCAAGAAATCGAACTTCACGAGACCGATGGCCTCCACATCGTCTTTATCAAACTGGCTGACCGCACTTGAGCTGCCAGGTTGCAAATAAAGGGGACAAAAGTCTGTGATTTTTCCAGGCGCAATCAGCACCCCTCCGGCATGCATGCCAACGTTGCGAACCAGCCCTTCAACCCGTTCGGCCAAAGCCAGTAACTCAGCCACCTCTTCTTCATTTTTCTCCCGCTCCTCAAGCTCTGGAGCCTCTTTACGAGCGTAAATCACCGAGTTATCGGGCAGGCTCGGGGGTCTGCGCAAGGTGACAGATTTACCTGGTGGGGCTGGCACCAGCTTGGCAATGCCATCAACATGGCCGTAGCTCATCCCTAACACTCGCCCTACATCACGCAGCGCCGCCTTGGCAGCCATCGTGCCAAAAGTCACAATCTGGCTCACTGCGTCACGCCCGTATTTTTGCTTGACGTAGTCAATGACACGGTCGCGATTGGCTTGACAAAAATCGATGTCAAAGTCAGGCATCGATACCCGCTCAGGGTTCAAAAAGCGCTCGAACAGCAAGTTGTAGCGCAAGGGGTCAAGGTCAGTGATCTTGAGTGCATAAGCCACCAAAGAACCCGCCCCAGATCCACGCCCTGGGCCCACAGGGCATCCATTGTTTTTAGCCCAATTGATAAAGTCGGCCACAATCAAAAAATAGCCTGGAAACCCCATGGCGAGAATGGTGCCAATCTCAAAATCAAGTCGCTCCACGTATCGCCCAAGCTCGCGCTCACGCACTGAAGCGTCGGGGTAAAGCACCAGCAAGCGCTCAACCAAACCTTCATGCGAGGCCAGTCGAAAATACGCAGCCATTGGCATCGGCACCCCCTGATCTCCCACGGGAGTGGGAAAATCAGGCAACTGAGGTTGACCCAGCACCAAAGTGAGGTTGCAACGCTGGGCAATCTGAAGGGTGTTGTCAATGGCCACCGGCAGGTCAGCAAACAAAGCTTGCATCTGCGCTTGTGACTTGAGGTATTGCTCTTGAGTGAAGCGTTTAACCCGGCTCGGGTTGGTCAGCGTTTCACCTTCAGCAATACACACTCTGGCCTCGTGCGCCTCAAACTCATCGGGAGTCAAAAACTGCACAGGGTGCGTGGCCACCACAGGCAGATCCAAGTCGCTGGCGAGCCTGATCGCTGCCATGACATGCCCCTCCTGAGCGGGCAACCCCGCTCTTTGAATCTCGATGTAAAACCTCTCAGGAAACAGTTCTGACAAGCGTTGTGCGACGGCACGCGCACGCTCCAAGTCTTGGGCCTGTAGAGCCTGGCCCACCGCCCCTTGCTCAGCCCCCGACAAGGCAATCAGTCCACCATGCCATGCTTGCAGCCAAGCCCACTTGATGCAAGCTTGATTGCGTTGGATGTTGCCCAGCCAAGCCTTAGAAAGGAGCTCGCAGAGATTCAAATAGCCCTGCCGATTTTGTACCAGCAGCAACAAACGACTGAGAGGTCGCTCAGGGATTTCAGGCTCTAGCCAAACATCTGCGCCGATCAACGGTTTGACCCCTTTTTTTTGGGCCTTTGAATAAAATTTAATGGCCCCGAAAAGGTTGCTCAAATCGGTGATGGCCATGGCGGCTTGTCCGTCAGATGCAGCGGCATCGATGGCCTCATCGATGCGTAACGAGCCGTCAACGACGGAAAATTCGGTATGAGTGCGCAGGTGAATGAAAGGCATATGAACAGGATTGAAAAGATTCGACTGTAGAGGTGCAACAAGGTGCGACCGTAGGCCGCCAAAGCTTCTCCCGTCTTTACAATATTGGGCATGACAGCCGTGCTCAATATTTCCGCTTACTTGTTTGTGCCCCTCAATGACCTGCAGGACCTGCGACAGCGCATCCACGCACAAGCTGTCGATAGCGGCTTGCGCGGCACGGTGATTTTGGCCGAAGAAGGGATCAATCTGTTTTTGGCAGGATGGCCTTTGGCGGTGCATAACATGATCGCATGGCTTCAAAAAGACCCACGTTTCAAGCAACTTGCACCCAAGGAAAGTCAATCAAGTCAGGTGCCCTTTGGCAAACTGAGGGTCAAAATCAAGCGCGAGATCATTCGCATGAACCACCCTTGCATCCAACCTGCCGTTAACCGCGCCCCAGCGGTTGACCCCCAAACGGTAGACCGGTGGCTGTCTCAAGGGCACGACGACGAAGGCCGGTGCGTGGTGATGTTAGACACCCGCAACTCATTTGAGATTGAAGCGGGGCGTTTCAAAAATGCGTTGCACTTGGGACTCAGCAAATTCAGCGAGTTTCCTCAAGCGATCTCAAAACAACTTGAAGCGCTGCAGGGCAAGACGGTCGTCAGTTATTGCACCGGGGGTATTCGCTGTGAAAAAGCTGCCCTGTTCATGGCCGATATGGGCATGGATCATATTTTGCAACTCGAAGGCGGCATTTTAAAATATTTCGAAGAAGTGGGTGATCAACACTTTGAAGGGCACTGCTTCGTCTTCGATGAGCGCAACGCGCTATACCCCTCGGAACTGAAGATGCTGTGTGGGCAAAGGGCGTGAAGGGTTGAGATGAATTTGAAGGCCGTGACTAAACAGATCCTGGAAGCAGGTCCGACAAGTTCTGAGCCTTCAGAAAGGTCCTGGTCAATTCACCCTTGATCTCTCGATTGATTTCCGCTTGCACTGAGGGGCCCATAGAGAGACGCGCTTGGTCGTCTGCCTCCAAGCCAATTTCTTGCAGGCGCGCATGCAGCCGGAGCGGAAACTGCGTCTCTATGGCCTCCAAAAACTGCGCTTGTGCTGCCTCATACGCCTTGGGATCCACTCGCTCTAAGACGGACTGCCAAGGCTTCCAATCTGTCGACAAATAGTCGAAAAATTCATCCCTCTCGGCGGCGCTCACACTTTCGTAGGCGGCATCCAAATCCGCTGGCGTGACATAGGAGACATCAAAAAAACGCATTTCGGGTGTGTCTAATGACAACTCCAACCGATCACGCAGCTTGACTTGATACGCCAAATACACTTCGATTTCATCTACCAAAGGAAGCGACCTAACTTTTTCTCGGGCTATTTTTTCCAGCTTGTCGAGGCGGAACATGCCCCGAGCCAAGCGGATTAAATCTGGCAAGCCTTGGTCGTAGGCACCACTTTCAACATCGGCCGCCAGTCGAGCCTTCTTCATTTCGTTAAAGGTCAGTGAGACTCGGTCTTCACAGCTTGTCGTGGCCCCTTCACTGATCTGGAACGTGGCGTTTCTCAGGGGAGCATGACCCGCCAAGTGAGACAGCCATTGGGCCGTGGCTGGTTTGAATTGCGGATTGCTTGCATTCACCGTCCTACCCAAGCGATCCAAAAAACCAGAAAAAGCTTGCCAACCATTTTCATCTGAAAAGACATTCCAGGTATCCCTCACTGCCACTTGTTCGCCGGTTTCAAACCAATCAACCACAGCATCGACCAACGGCCGAGAAACCCCAGCGGGTTCGAAAGTGGCCATTGAGAAGGTGAATTGAGGTCCTTGATAATTCGGAGCGCTAACGATCGAATTCAGAGAATCAATCACGCGCCGTGAAAGTGGGTTCCCATTCAACTCGAGGTGGCAATTGTGATTAAGCTGCGTGGTGATGCCCTCAGGCAAGCTAACCAGGTGATTATTCCTGATATCAAGATGTTGTAGCGAGTTAGGCCATTGGTTTGGCAAGCTGACCAACGGGTTATCACTGACAAAGAGATATTCTAGCGAGTCGGGTAGGACACTTGGCAAGCTGCCCAACCGGTTATAACCAACATCGAGAAATTGTAGCGAGCCGGGCAGGGGGTTCGGCAAGCTGATCAACTGGTTTTCACTGGCATCGAGAACTTGTAGCGAGTTGGGAAGTTGGTTCGGCAAGTTGAACAACTGGTTCTTACTGACATCGAGCTCTCGCAGCGAGCCGGGCAGGGTGTCTGGCAAGCAATTCAGCCGGTTCCCAGAGACACTGAGAGTGATCAGTGAGGTGGGCAGTTTGTCCGGCAACCTGGTTAACCCAGGCGGACTGGGAATGGAAGGAGGAGGAACATGATTACCATCATCAAAGAAGGGAACCCTGGGCCGCGCCCTACCCATATCCGCAACGAGTATTTTAATCGAGTCAGGCAAATTATCCGGCAAATATGTCAAATTCGTTACACTGACGTCGAGCTTTCGTATTGAGTGGGGAAGATGCTCAGGCAAGCTGGTTAAGAAAAGGAATGACAGGTCAAGCTCCCTGTTGGTAGGGTTTTGGTTCAAGCACTCCCTCATCCTGGCAACTGCTAAGGTGCGATCTTCGCCCATCGAGCCAGCGGCCTGAGCCCAATCATTCCAGTGCGCCAAATACTCCTCATCGGTTTGTGGTTGGCGTGCCAGTGTTTGCGGGTCAAGCGGGACATCTTGCCCGCCGATCAAACCATCCCCATCTCTGGCATCCTGCCAAACAACATCACCATCGCGAGCTTCATCATTGCTGAGGCTGCGTTGACTGGAACCGCTGATCTCAGTCGGCAATTCCAAGGCGGGCGGTGTCAAGTTGCCCACTTCAGCACTTAGGATTGAATTCGCCTGCGCTGTACCCCTAATGGTGGGCCGAGCCGGTGCTGAACGCGCTTGATCAAGAAGCTGCCTGTTGCTTGCCGACAGCTGGGCTCGCATGGCAGTTTGGCGGTGATGTTCCAAGTGCACCGTTCGAACAGCTGTTGCATTAGCATTAGCATTGGCATTGGCATTGGCATTGGCATTGGCATTGGCATTGGCATTGGCATTGGCATTGGCCTGAGTTGCAGGCCGCGCAGCATTGTCTTGCAATGCTGAAGCGTCTGGACATGCCCCTGCTGGGGGGTGACCATGAAAGTTAATTGGCATTGCTACTCCAAATTCAATGCGTTGTTCATTCGGGGCTGTTTGGAAATTCAATGAAGCCATTTTTTAATGGCTGCGAGATGCGCAAAGCCAAAAAGCATGCAGTCAAGTTTTTCAAACCGTGTAGCCACACGTCGAAAGACTGTCATTTTCTGAAAATGCTTTTGAACCAAGTGTCGTACCTTTTACCCCTCGGAACTGAAGATGCCGGATCGCTGAGCCGTTTTGAGAATGGAGATGCAAGGCATTAAG
>JANMEO010000244.1:0-9444 GCA_031376995.1 Burkholderiales bacterium | reverse complement strand
GGCAATGCTGTCGGCTTGGCTGGGGTCAGGCAGTGGGCCCACGCGCAACTCGAGCACGCGCTGGGCGTTTTTGTCGTTGGCGTTAGATGCGTGCGAAACCGGGGGGGGCTCGGGGGCCACAACCGTCGCCTTGGGCATAGCCATGACCATGGGAACTTCGCCACTGGCCATGGCCCGGATGTTGGCGAGCAGCTCGGTAGTGTCAAGCTCAGTAGCGCCAGCCCCTTGGTGACGTGCCAGCAGGGCCCGCAAGGCGTCGCCCGATTGCAGCAACACATCAACCATTTGGGCGGTGGGCATGAGTTCGTGCCGACGCAATTTGTCGAGCAACGTCTCCATCTGGTGCGTGAGTTCGGCCACATCGGTGAACCCAAAGGTGGCAGCGCCGCCTTTGACCGAGTGGGCGCAGCGGAAAATTGAGTTGAGCTCTTCGTCGTCAGCTTCGTCGATATTGATTTCCAGGAGTTGCTGCTCCATGCGGTCTAGATTTTCACCGGCTTCTTCAAAGAAGACTTGATAAAACTGGCTCAGGTCGAACCCAGCTCCCGTGCTGTTGTCGACAGATGATTCGGCCATGACGGCTCCTTTGTGCAGTGTTTGGACGTCTGGTGGTGAAGCGGGGCTGTTAACGCACGACTTTTTTGATGACTTCAAGCAGCTTGGCAGGGTCAAAGGGTTTGACCAACCAGCCTGTGGCGCCCGCGGCGCGCCCTGCTTGCTTCATTTGGTCGCTGGACTCAGTGGTCAGTATCAAAATGGGCGTGGCTTTGAACTTGGGGTTGTCACGTAATTTTTTGGTCAAGCTGATGCCATCCATGCGTGGCATGTTTTGATCGGTGAGCACCAGGTCAAAATCGCGGCTGCTTGACTTTTCCCAAGCGTCTTGGCCGTCTACCGCTTCAACAACACTGTAGCCCGCGTTCTTGAGGGTGAAGGCAACCATCTGACGCATGGAAGCAGAGTCGTCAACGGCAAGGATTGAATGCATAGCTGTCTCCGAGAGGTCTGGGTTGTTCGCAAAAGTACCTGTTAGACAGTCAGAAGAAATCGACGGAGCCGGCGTCCATTTCTGACTGAGTCACTGGGTTGGGTCGAAGCGGAGCCGGTGTGATGATGATCGCTCCATCCTCATCTTGACCAAAGGTTTCTTTGGCGAGGGTGTCGGCACAGTTACGCAAGCGTTGATTGGTATGGGCTATCAGTTGGCAAGCCATGTCTTGAAATTGCAGGGCAGTCACAGCACCGCCAAGGTGCTGCAAAACACCTTGATAAATCTCGTCTGGGTCAGTGCCTGGCTCGTGTGTTTTTGCGGCATCGCGCAGCGAATTCACCTGCGCTGAGGCACCATAAAACCGTTGCATGAGGGTTTCGCAGGCATCTGCCAACAAGGTTTGCAGCCGCTCGAGATCATTGGTGGCCGACATCAAGTTGTCTTGCAAATCGGCAGCTGTTGCCAACGGCATGTGGCCTGTCTCCCAAAGGGCTGGTGCGTTATCCATTAGGGTCTTGCTCCACAAAACAGAGTTTGTAATGAAATCAAGGTGCAGGCGCCAACTGTCGTTCATCAGCAACCTCGGGTGCCTAACTACATTGTTGATTTTCGGCACAGAAGTGGTAATCATTAGGCCAATTAATGGGTGAAAGCAGACACAGTTCAATCTTTTGGGTGTGCGCGTTTGTTGCTGCTTGACCATGAATAGTTGCCGCAAATGGTGGGCGCAGGGTCATACTTCGCTCATGACGCTCTGCGCATTGCCCACCGTGTTGAAAGTGCTTCATCTTGAAGACTCTGAGCTGGATCACGAGCTCGTGCGGGCGCACCTTGAACGTGGCGGGCTGCGCCTGCAGATCCACCGTGTGGACTGCGAGGCTGACTTCTTACGCGCCATCGATGCAGCCCCGGATGATGAGGCGGTCGATATTGTGGTGTCTGACTACAATTTGCCCGGATTTTCGGGGTTGGTGGCCCTGGATTTGCTCAAGGCGCGGGGGCTTGATATTCCGTTTGTGTTGGTTTCCGGCCAAATTGGTGAAGACACGGCTGTTGAGGCGATGCGCAATGGTGCCAGTGACTATATTTTAAAAAACAACCTGGCGAGGTTGGCGCCTGCGGTGTTGCATGCTGTGGAGGCCAGTGTCACGCGGCGCGCACGAATGCAAGCTGACCAAGCGCTGCAGCTGAGCAAGCAGCGTTTGCATGAGTTGGCCCAACACCTGCAGATCAGCATTGAGTTAGAGCGAGCGGCGATCGCCCGTGAAATACATGACGATGTGGGGGGGGCCTTGACCGCATTAAAGCTAGAGTTAGCCTGGGTGGCCCGGCGGGTCGAATTGCCCGAGATGGCATGGCGTTTAGAGTCGGCGCAAGAGCTGGTGAGCCATGCCATTGAGGCCAGTCAGCGAATCATGCATAACCTTCGACCCGCTATTTTGGAGCAGGGGTTGGTGGCTGCCTTGCAGTGGATGACCGGACGCTTTGAGAAACGCTCAGGCATTCGATGTACCCTGCGTTTGCCTGAGCAGCTTGCGCCCTTGCCCTCGGGTGCCCCGCTGGTGGCGTATCGAGCCGCACAAGAGGCTCTCACCAATATCTCTAAGCATGCGCAGGCCACTTGGGTGGCCATCGATTTGTCGATGGCCGGTGGGGTGCTTTCTTTGGAGATCAGCGACAACGGACGCGGACTCAGCCCAGATGATTTGGTCAAAGAGGGCTCTTTCGGAATTCGGGGTTTGCAAGAGCGTGCCCGCACAGTGGGTGGGTGGGTCGACGTGAGCAGCAGCGCCACCGGAACGACCATGATTTTGTCGGTGCCCATGAACACTGCATTGATAGACCCATTATCGGCAGAGGCTGCTGCACCTGAGACAGATTCTGATCCTACTGGCTGGGGAGGCTTGTGATGATTAAAGTCATTTTGTGTGATGACCATGCTTTGATACGTCGTGGGATCAGAGACACCCTGTCGGATGCGGCGGATATCCAAGTGGTGGGTGAGGCGGGTGACTATGGCGAATTGCGGGTATTGTTGCGCAGTGCGACGTGTGATGTGTTGGTGCTTGACATCAGCATGCCTGGCCGCAGTGGTTTGGATGTGTTGCATGCCCTCAAAGAGGAGGGCAGCAGTTTGCGTGTGCTCGTGGTGTCGATGTACCCCGAAGAGCAGTATGCGATCAGGGCCCTGCGCTCTGGGGCTTTTGGCTATGTGAATAAAGGGGGGGACCCCGTTTTATTGGTCACTGCGGTGCGCACCGTGGCCCAAGGGCGCAAGTATGTGACCCCAGAGATTGCTCAAATGCTGGTTGAAAGCCTGACCACGCCCAGCTCCCACGTGGCCCATGACAAACTCTCTGACCGCGAGTTGCAAACCTTGATGCTGATCGCCTCGGGCAAGCGTTTGTCAGATATTGCCGAAGAGTTAACCCTGAGCCCCAAGACAGTGAGCGTGTATCGCGCTCGAGTGCTTGAAAAGCTGGGCTTGGCGAACAATTCAGAGATGACGGTGTATGCCATTCGCAATGGCCTGGTTGGCGATTGAGTCAGCAAACTACTGAAACGTCGCCAACATGTGCTCAAGTGCGACCGTAAAGGGCACTTGCATCATCGGCAAGGTAAATACAATGCCGACCAAGCCTACGCCCACGGTGATCGGAAAGCCAATGGCAAACACATTGAGCTGTGGGGCGACGCGTGCAATCAATCCCAACACCAAGTTGGTGAACAGCAACATGGCCGTCAGGGGCAGGGCAATCCACAGGCCCAGACGGAAAATTTCGGCCCCCCAGACTTGAGGCTGAACAGCGCGCAAAAATGTAAAGGGTTCTGGCCCTACAGGAAAGCTGTGAAAGCTCTGGACCATGGCTGCGATGATCAGCAAGTGACCGTTGATGGTGATAAAAAGCAAACTGATGATGGTGCCAAAAAAGCGAGCAACCGAGGTCACTTGGCCGCCAACGCTGGGGTCAAAAAACATCGCAAAGTTCAGTCCCATTTGCAGCCCGATGGTGTCACCTGCGAGCTCGATGGCGGCAAAGACCATGCGGGCCGCAAAGCCCAGAGACCAACCGATCAAGAGTTGCTGCAAGACCAGCAACGCAGCTTGGGACGAATCAAGCGCCTGGGCCGGCATCACCGGCAAGCTGGCCTGCGCGCACACAGCGATGAGCATGGCCAAACAAATTTTGACGCGAATCGGCAGCACTCGTTGCGACAACACAGGCATGCTGGTGAGCATGGCCAAAATGCGAATAAACGGCCAGAGGTAGGGCGCCACCCATTGCATCACCTGCGCCTCGGTGAAAGTCAACATTTCAGGGGTGAGTCAGTTTGAGCTTCAGCCCACCACTGTTGGAATGGCCTGCAGCATGCGCTGCATATATTCCACCAGCGAGGTCAGCATCCAAGGCCCTGTGATGCCCAGCACCAGCACCGCGGCCAAAATTTTAGGTACAAAAGACAAGGTTTGTTCGTGGATTTGCGTGGCGGCTTGAAATACGCTGACCACCAAGCCCACCCCTAACACCGTGAGCAACAGGGGGGCTGCAACCATCAGCAGCAAATGCAAACCTTGTTGTCCATAAGTAAAGACCTGTTGTGCATCCATGGGACATCCTTTGCCTTAAGCCGTTGAGTCGTTATGGGGGGGCTTCAACCCTCAAACGAAGCTGGCAGCCAGTGAGCCCAACAGCAGGTTCCAGCCATCAGCCAATACAAAAAGCATCAGCTTGAATGGTAGAGCCACAATCACGGGGCTGAGCATCATCATCCCCAGGCTCATCAACACACTGGCCACAATCATGTCAATGACCAAGAAGGGGATGAAAATTAAAAATGCAATTTGAAAAGCACTTTTGAGTTCGCTGGTCACGAACGCAGGCACCAAAACTTTGAATGGCACATCGGCTGCGGATGTCGCAGGGTCTAACTTGGCCAGCTTGGCGAACAGTGCCAGGTCAGATTGCCGAGTTTGTTTGAGCATGAACTCTCGCATGGGCAAGGCGCCGCGCTGCAGGGCCTGGTCAAAATTGATCTGGTTGGCGTTATAGGGCTGGTAGGCATCGGCATAGACTTTGTCGATCGTGGGGCCCATGACAAAAAAAGTCAGAAACAAGCTTAACCCCACAATCACCTGGTTAGGGGGGGTGGCCTGAGTGCCCATGGCTTGGCGCAGCAGCCCCAGCACAATCACGATCCGGGTGAAGCTGGTCATGAGCAAAAGCACGGCGGGCAGAAAGCTCAGTGCTGTAAAAAAAAGCAATGTTTGGATTGGCACCGAGTAGCTGGCGCCACCAGCCCCTTGGGCCACGATCAAAGGCAGGCTGGGTGCGCTGCTTTGAATTTGTGCCTGGACCATCAGCGGTGAGGCTAGCAACCACAGGCCCCATCCCAGCCGCAATATCCAGCCGCTGCTAGGGGCAGGGGCGTGCTCAATTTTCACGCTGCTCTCCCGTTCGAAGGCGCTTGAGCAATTGAGAAAACGCATCCTGACGCAGGTTTTTTTCAGTCGGTGCTGCGGGCACCTGCAGGCTGACGCTGAGGGTGTGCAAGGTGTTAATGGCCTGTGGCGTAACACCCAGCACAAGCCAGCGCTTCTCTTCGCCTTCACCGACCTCAACGGTCACTATGCGCTGAGTGGGTGACAACGCAGTCGAGCTGACTAGCCGCACCGCAGCACCTGATGCCCCGCGCAGCCCAGCCCCGAACGAGCTGCGTTTGAGCAGCCACAGGGCCAGTGGAATCATGATGATGATGACAATGAACCAGAGCCCAGAATGCCATGTGGGGTTGCTCATGGTTCAGGCACTCCGGCTCAGGCGCCGCATGCGCTCAGAAGGGGTGACAATGTCTGTCAGCCGAATGCCAAATTTGTCGTTCACTACCACCACTTCTCCTTGTGCAATCAGGTAGCCATTGACTAACACGTCCATGGGCTCGCCAGCCAGCGTCTCTAGCTCAACCACAGAGCCCTGCGCTAGCTGCAAAATGTGTTTGATCGGAATCCGGGTGCGCCCCAGCTCAACCGTGAGCTGCACCGGGATGTCAAGAATCATGTTGATGTCGTTGCCCGTTGCGGCGCGGGGGGCTGACTCAGCAAAGTTGGTGAACTCAGCAGGCATGACTTGGTCTGCTGTGACCTGGCTCTCAGGGTTGGCGCCATCGCTACCCGGTGTGCCAGGTGAGGACTCAGACAAGGCCGCTGCCCACTCTGCGGCCATTGCGTCCTCGGCGCTCATGCCGTCAGTGTCAGACATTTGACTCTCCTAACCAGCCTGCGCTGGAGCTGGACAACAATTGATCGACTTTTAGCGCATATTTGCCATTGGCGATGCCGTAGTGACATTCAAGGATGGGCACACCCGCAATTTTGGCCTCGATGCCTGGCTTGAGATCGAGCTCGATAAAGTCACCCGCTTTGAGGGCCAGCAATTGCTCCACGGTCGAAGGGGCGTGGGCCAGCTCGGCCACCAAGTCAACCGTTGCCAATTGAATTTGTTGTTTCATCAAATTGACCCAGCGCCGATCCGGCTCGTTGCTGTCGCCCTGAATGGTGGAGTAAAGGGCGTCACGAATGGGCTCGAGCGTTGAGTAGGGAATGCAAAAATGAATGGTACCGGTGGTGTCACCAATTTCAAGTGTGAACGAGGTGGCCACGACGATTTCGCTGGGGGTGGCAATGTTGGCAAATTGGGGCTGCATTTCAGAGCGTTGGTATTCGAGCTCAAGGGGATAGATGCCAACCCAGGCCTTTTTATACTCGTTGGTCACGACATCGACCAAGCGCATGATAATGCGCTGCTCGGTGGGCGAGAAGTCTCGGCCTTCAATGCGGGTGTGGTATTTGCCAGCGCCGCCAAACAAGGCATCAATCACAGCAAATAGCAATGTGGGGTCACACACAATCAGGCCGCTGCCGCGCAAGGGGCGCACGCTCATGATGTTGAAGTTGGTGGGCACCACAATCTCGCGCAAGAAGGCGCTGTATTTTTGCACTTTGATGCCACCGATCGAGACTTCAGGGCTCTTGCGAATAAAGTTGAATACCCCTAGGCGAATGTTGCGTGCAAAGCGCTCGTTGATGATTTCCATCGTGGGCATGCGCCCACGAACAATTCGTTCTTGACTGGCAATGTTGTAGTCGCGAAGGCCGCCTTCTTGAACGTGTTCTTGTTCAATTTTTTGGCTTTCGCCCGTGATCCCTTGCAGGAGTGCATCAACTTCGTCTTGCGAGAGAATTTGCTGGTTCATGGCGGGTCACTGCAAAAGGCCATTGGTCGGGGTGAGTTGGGTCAAGGTCAGGGTCAGGGTCAGGGTGTTGGAGCGGGTGAGGTTATTGAATGATGAAGTTGGCAAAGTGAACCTTGGTGATTGGGCTGGGGGTTTTTGCTTTGCCCTTGCGTTTGCTTTTATTTTTTTCGCCCTCGTGGGGGGGGTCTTCTGCCTCTAGCCCCAGGGGTCGGAGGGCTTCTTTCATGATTTCGTTGGCCAAGGCTTCTTTGCCCGTTCGTTCAAGCAGCTCGTCGGCAGTTTTATGGGCCAGGATCAACAAGATGTTGCTGCGAATGGCGGGCATGTACAGCTTGAGCTGATCGGCAAATTTGGCATCTTCAATTTCAAAAGTGACTGCAATTTGCGCGTAACGGTCTGTGCCTTTGTCAGCCAAGTTGACCACGAAGGGGTCGAGGGGCACAAAGATTGGCACGCTATGGTGTGAGGCTTTAGCGCTTTTTGCAGTGCTGCCCTCTTCGTCGGTATTTTCGTCTCCCTCTTCTTCTGCTGCTGCTGCTGCGGCTTCAGCAGCAGCAGCAGCTTTTTTCTGCTTCCACACCACGAAGCCTCCGCCTGCACCAGCAAGCACCAATGCCAGTACAAGTGCCAAGATGAGTTTTTTTTTCCCTTTGCCTGCAGGGGCAGCCGCGTCAAGATCGGCTTTGGGTTTGGCGGCGGCTGTGGCCATGGCAGTCCTCGGTCACCAGCTAACAGGGACAACCCCTGAATTAAGCTGTTAGTGATGGGTATTTTGCGTCCGGCTTGCCTTTCGATTGAGTCAATAAGCCAGGTGTTTGACGGGTACTCAGGCTGCCGTCCTCAAACTGTTACCTTGGTTTGAACCACGCCCATGAAAGTTAGGCGTACAAGTCCAGTCCCCCTTGGTTCATGCGCATGCTCAGCAGCGGAGCGGATGGGAGCCCTGCAGACTCATCCTCTGTTGCGGAACCGCCTCGCAAGGCCGGGTTGGGCTGGCGACTGGCGGCGTCTTGCTGGGCCGACTGTGAGCTATGTTGCGACACCCCACCGCCACTGAGCGTCAGCCCAGCTTCGCGCAGCGCGCCAGCCAGCTCAGGCAATCCAGCTTCAATAATTTGACGGGTGAGTGCAGAGTCTGAAGCAAACTCAACGTGAGTTTGGGTGCCTTCGAGTGAGATTTGGATGGAGATCGGCCCCATGTGGGCAGGGTTGAGTTGTAAAGAGGCTTGCTGGATGCCATCCTTGACCAGCATGACAACTTGCGTGGCCAAAGCCTCTTTGAATTCGGGCCCATTGACGGGTGATGCAAGCGCCAGGGTGGGGGTCAATTGATTCAATGGCGGCATCAGCGCTGTAGGCGCAGAGGCCAACGAAGGTAGCGGCCCGACGTCGCCCACATTGGCTCGATGCGGTTTATCTTGAGGGCTGAGCAAGGCGAGCCCTTTAAGGGCATCACCCAGCATGGGCATCAGGGTGGGGTTGAGTGGGGGCGGGGTGCTGGCCTCTGGCATCAGCCTTGGTTGATCGTTGGCGCGCTGCAGTTCTTGCGGCGATGAGGCCAGCCTTGCTGATGCCAGGCCCTGCTGTTCTAGGGTTTGAGTCTCTAGGGCCGTTGTGGAATTCTGGGGGGCGGTGGGGCTGTCAGTCGCAAGGTTGATGCCTGGCAAGCCTCTGGTTTGCGCGGGTTGGTTGAGGGGGGCTGCCAATGCGGTGGGTGGCGCAGTTGATGAGTTCGCCTCCAACCAGCTATCACTGAGCAGCGTGACATCTTCATTGGTGGCTGTTTCACCCGCTGATGTTGACCCGGCATTGGCCACCGCCAATGGGTGGGTGATGCTGACAGCGACGGGAACTGTTTCAGGCAGCCGCTGAGCAAGCGTTGGCGTATTGGACTCAGGGGTGAGCAGTTCAGGCTTTTTGGATGACGTGTCAGCGTCTAAACCCAGGGTCTGGGCTTGCTCCATTTCGGTGGCTGCAGGTTGTTTTTTGGCGGGCCGATGTGCGGCTGCGGTTGTAGCTGCTCCAGAGGCGGCAGTGGCTTTGTGGCCTTGCAAATCCTTGGGCTCGTGAGCAGGAGGGGGCGCTGACGCTGTATTGGCTTTGCTCGCGAAGGCGGCGGTGCGCTCTGGGGGCTGCTCAGTGGGCTTGTCGGTACTTTGGCGCTGCTGCAAAATTTTGGCAAACTGACTGGTCTCGCTGGG